>CAWUNF010000022.1:0-11783 GCA_963923195.1 uncultured Hyphomicrobiales bacterium
ACGGCGTTGAAAACGACCAGATCGCCGCTTGGCATAATAAGGATCGCGCGATCCTGCTGGCCATTTTCCGTCAATCTGATGCCAATACGGTGCAAGTGGTGGATGCCGTCAAAGCCCGCTTGCCAGGCTATCAAGCGCAATTGCCGCCCTCCGTCCAAGCTGTTGTTTTGAATGATCGCTCGCGCTCCATTCGCGAGTCAGTTGAAGACGTCGAATTTACTTTGGCGCTGTCCATTGCGCTGGTCGTGCTCGTCATCTTCCTGTTCTTGAAGACGGTGGCAGCAACCATCATTCCGACTTTGGCTTTGCCTGTGTCGCTGATTGGCACCTGCGCCTTCATGTATGTCTTTGGCTATTCGATCGACAATATTTCACTGCTGGCCATTACCTTGGCTGTGGGCTTTGTGGTCGATGACGCCATCGTCATGCTTGAAAATATTGTGCGCCATATTGAAGAGGGCATGAAACCATTTGAGGCTGCTCTCAAAGGCTCGGCTGAAATTGGCTTCACCATTCTCTCGATCACTTTGTCGCTGGTGGCTGTCTTTATTCCCGTCCTCTTAATGGGCGGCGTGGTGGGGCGCGTCTTCCGTGAATTTGCGGTCGTGATTTCCTGCGCCATTCTCGTCTCAGGCTTTGTGTCATTGACACTGACGCCCATGCTCTGTGCGCGCATTTTAAAGCCCATTGATCATCACGCGAAAAAGCGCCGCTTTGATGTGGCCGTGGATTATGTCATCGACGGCGTGGCCGATGCTTATCGCCGCACATTGGACGTCGTGCTGCGTCATCGCCTGATCATGCTCGGCGTGACTTTCGCGACTTTCGCGCTCAGCGCCGTCATGTTCTCTTGGATGCCCAAGGGCTTTTTCCCGATCGAAGACACGGGCTTCTTATCCGGCTCCTCGGAAGCCGCACCCGATATTGGCTTTCCGGTCATGGCCGAAAAGCAACGCCAGCTTGTTGATATTGTCATGCAAGATCCGGCGGTCGAATATGTCACGTCCAATATTGGATCGGGTGGCGCGACCAATCAGGGCCAGATCTTTGTGGCGCTCAAACCAAAAAGTGAGCGCGGTGACATTCAAAAAGTCATCACACGTCTGCGCCAAAAGACGACCGCTGTTCCCGGCGTCACAGCGGTTTTCAACCCCGTTCAAAATCTCAATTTGAATGGCGGGCGCCAATCGCGCGCGGCCTATCAATATACGTTGCAATCGGGGGATCTGACGTCTCTCTATAGCAAAGCGCCGGACATGCTGGAGCGGATGCGCCGCCTGCCCGTCTTGCGCGATGTCACGACAGATTTGCAGATCCGCAATCCGCAACTCTCCATCGATATTGATCGTGAAAAGGCTGCCGCCTTTGGCCTGACGACCGATCAAATCCGCCAAGCACTCTACAATACTTATGGCAATCGTCAGATCTCGACGATTTTCACGCAAGCGGCTGATTATGCCGTGCTGCTCGAAGCCAAGGGCAATTTCCGCGATGATCCATCCGCGCTGAAGCGGATTTTCATTCGCGCGCAAACGGGCTCTGGCGGCACGGTTGCAGCCGCCATCACACCCTCTGGCACCAATGCCAATGCAGGCGCCAGCGGCAGCGGCAATGCGGGCGGGGTTTCATCTGCGCCCATCGTGCCGCTGGAACAAGTCGCCACCATTCGCAATTCAGTGGGGCCACTCACGGTCAATCGCCAGTCGCAACAACCATCCGTCACTTTGTCATTTAACACAGCCGCGGGCGTGTCGATTGGTGAGGCGGTGGAAGCCATCCGTCGGGCTGAGCGCGAAATCGCACTGCCTGCGACAATCAGCACGAATTTCTCGGGCACGGCGGCGCTTTTCCAAGATGCGCAGCGCGGACAAGTGCCGCTCATTCTGGCGGCCGTCTTGACAATTTATATTGTGCTCGGCGTGCTCTATGAGAGCTTCATCCATCCGATCACCATTCTGTCTGGCCTTCCCTCTGCGGGTCTGGGCGCACTTCTCGCGCTTTGGGCCTTTGGCATGGATCTCTCAGTCATTGCGATCATCGGGATTCTTCTGCTCGTCGGCATTGTGAAGAAAAATGCGATCATGATGATCGACTTTGCCATTGAGAAGAAAAAAGAAGGGATGGAGGCGCTACCTGCTATTCGCGAAGCCGCCATCATTCGTTTCCGCCCGATCATCATGACAACGCTGGCTGCCATTCTGGGCGCGGTACCGATTGCCTTGGGCGCGGGTGCGGGTGCGGAATTGCGCCAGCCGCTCGGCATTGCGATTGTCGGTGGTCTCTGCGTCTCGCAATTGCTGACGCTCTATATTACGCCGGTCGTTTATTATTATCTCGACAAGGTCGATAGCTATCTGGCAGGCCAACTCCGCAAGACGGAAGAAGCGGCGGGATCTGGCAGTCTCAAACCTGCCGAGTAAAAATAAAAAAGGGGCCGCAAGGCCCCTTTCTTTTGAAGCGCGCAGTCAAGCAGGCTTCACCTGCGCCACACGATAGGTATGGGCCTGACCATCTGCATCACGAATGGCGACATAAGCGCCCGCCACAAAAGCATGGGCCTCGAAGCGGAAACCCGTTTCCTCATCGCCCTGCGCCAATTCATAATCAAAGACCCATGTGCCACCGCCCGGCCCACCGGCGCGGTGTATCAAAAGCCCATGCTGGACAGAGCCATCCTTTTCTTTGCGATGAACAAAGCAAAGCGCACGCGCGCGTTTCCAGGCCGCAAGATCAATAAGTCCTTGCGCATCCAAAGGCGCAAAGAAATCATAATTGGCATCGGCCGGCGCCTCTTTCGGACCGGGCGCGGATTCAAGCGTAATTTTAGACAGGCGAACATCAGACACAGGCAGGCCCTCGCTCTTTCACTGCGCCTATTTCACAATTCTGGGCCGGAAGATGCCATGATGCAGGTCAAGAGCTGTTGATCCTGCCTTGCTTCGGCCCCGATCCTGGTGAGAATGGCGCGCATTCGGACCTGAGCGCGAAGACCTATGAAGTTTCGACCCAAATGGCTGCTCCTTCCCCTTGCCCTTGCTGCGGCTGGCATGGCGAGCGCGCATTGGACGCTTTCGGGCGAGGCGTTGCGCCAAGAACTTGCCGAACAAGTCATGCAGACGGCGGGCCTGCGCGCCACCGCTGAAGGCAAAGCTTCCTTTGCAGTTTTGCCACGCCCACGCATCAAAATCGAAAATGTCATCATCTCGGATGACAAAGGTGCGCTGGTCATTCATACGGATGTTTTGCGCGGTCATTTGCGCCTTTGGCCGCTGCTGCAAGGGCGGATGGAATTGGCAAGCGTTCAGCTTGTCTCGCCTGAAATTTCTTTTGATTATGAAGGCCACGCTTTCTCGCGTCTGGGCGCCATTGCGCGTGCTGCGCAAGCCTCGCCAAGCTCGGAAGAAGCCAAACGCGCAGATGCAACACGCGTTGGCACTGTCTCGATTGTCGATGGCACAGCCCGCATCCAACAGCTTGGTGCGTCTCGTCAAGCGACACTCAACAAAGTCAATCTCACTTTGGATTGGCCGCAAGTTAGCGCGCCCCTATCGTTAAACGGCACCTTCCTCTGGCAGAATGAAGAAACAGATTTGGCAATCTGGCTTGGCAAGCCTGCTGATCTGCTGCGTGGCCAACAAAGTGCGGCGAGCCTCAAATTGGAAGGACCGGGCGCGCAGCTCTCCACCAATGGCCTTGTGTCAGGTGGTGCGCGTTTGCAATTTGAGGGCCGCGTAACTGCCGGCAGTCGCAATATTGCGCAGCTCATCGAAACTTTAGGGTTGAAATCACCCCTACCCCTTGCTGTTCAGCAGGTGCAAGTCGCAGGCCTTGCGCGCGCCAATGTCACATCGCTGGCCTTGTCCAATCTCAAACTCTCTGTTGATGGCAATGTCTTTGAAGGCACGCTCGCCCTTCAAACAGGCGTGACGCGCCCGTCAGTCTCCGGCACTTTGGCGAGTGATTTGATCATGCTCGCGCCCATTGTGTCCGAATTGCCAGAGCTGACCGATGCGCAAGGCGTGTGGGACAAAACGCCCCTATCGCTCGCATCCCTTCATGTGGCTGATATGGATTTGCGCCTATCGGCCAGCAAAGCGCGATTGGGGCGCACAACAATTGATGATCTGGGCGCCTCGCTCCTGCTCAATAATGGGCAATTGGAATTTTCACTTGGCCAAGCTCGCATCTATGGCGGGCAAGTGAAAGGTCGATTGGTACTATCCCCGCAAGAGCAAAATATAGCTTTGCGCGCAACAGGCGCTTTTGCAAAAATCGACACGGGCACATTGACCAAAGATGTCTTTGGTCTTTTGCGGATGAGCGGTGAAGCGGAGGGGCAAATTGCATTTTCAGGCCAAGGTGACACGATTGATGACATGACACGCGCGCTCAATGGCACATTGGAAGCACGCTTCCGCAATGGCGATATTCATGGTCTTGATCTCGAACAGGCCTTGCGTCGCCTAGATAAGCGCCCTCTGTCTCTGCTCATGGATATGCGCAATGGCCGCACAGGTTATGAAAATGCTTTTGTCACAGCCAAACTCAACAATGGTCAGATTGAATTGACGGAAGCTTTGGTCTCTGGCCTTGGCGTGCAATTGGGGCTCACTGGCAAAGCTTCTGTGCCCGAGCGTAAATTAGATATGCGCGCGATTGCACGACAAGCGGGACCTCATGGCGCCAATGGTCCGCAACTCATGCTCGATATTCGCGGAAACTGGGATGATCCACAAATCGTCTTTGATAAAGAAAGTCTGATCCGCCGCTCAGATGCAGCAGCACCGCTTTTGCGTGCGCTTGATAAATTGCCAAGCCTTAGCGCACCGCGGGCGCCTTAAGACGATTGATCACACTTGCTGCCAAAAGCGAGAGGCCCACCAAGCCAATCAGCAAAGTCGAAATGGCATTGATCTCGGGCGTGAGACCCAAACGAACCTGACTATAGATGCGCATGGGCAAAGTGGTGGAACCCGGCCCTGATGTGAAGCTCGCAATCACAAAATCATCGAGCGAAATGGTGAAGGCGAGCAAAAAGCCCGCCGCCATTGCAGGCGCAATCAATGGCAGCGTAATACTGCGAAAAATGCGCGCGGGGCTTGCCCCCAAATCTTGCGCGGCTTCTTCGAGCGAGCGATCAAAGCCTGCCAAACGCGCTTGAACAACGACCGCAACGAAGCAAAGGCCAAGTGTGGTATGGCCCGCAACAATCGTCCAAAAGCCGCGATCAATGCCAAGACCAACAAAGAGCAGAAGAAGCGCAAGGCCGATAATAACTTCGGGCATCACGAGCGGGGCATAAAGAGCCCCGGCAAAAAGAGTGCGGGCTGGAAAACGGCCAAAACGTTGCAAAGCAAAGGCCGCACATGTGCCCAGTAAAGTGGAGAGGGCAGCAGATGCCAAAGCAACACGCAGGCTCATGCTGGCTGCTTGCAGCAATTGCTCATTGGCAAAAAGCGACACATACCATTGCGTCGAAAAGCCGCCCCAGACTGTCACCAGACGCGACGAATTAAAAGAATAAAGCACGACCAGCGCAATGGGCACATAAAGAAAGCCAAAACCAAGCGCGAGAATGGCCAGATGAAAAGGCGTGAGACCGCGCTTCATCGCGCCACCTCTTTCATTTGCTGACGCTCATAGATGAGCAAGGGCAAAATCAAAAGCACGAGGAGCAGAATGGCAACCGCACTTGCGGTGGGCCAATCGCGATTGTCGAAAAATTCATTCCATAAAGAACGCCCAATCATCAGCGTGTCAGAACCACCCAGCAAATCAGGGATAACAAATTCTCCAACTGCTGGAATAAAAACCAACAAAAGCCCGGCAAAAATGCCCGGCCGCGCCAAGGGCACAGTGATCGTCCAGAAAGATGTAAAGGGCGTCGCACCCAGATCACTCGCCGCTTCGAGCAAGCTTGGGTCTTGTCGTTCCAAAGCATTATAGAGCGGCAGGATCATGAAGGGCAGATAGGAATAAATAATGCCAATGAGCACTGCGCCTTCTGTTGCAAAAATTTGCAAGGGCGCATCGATGAGCCCCAGTGAGAGAAGCAGCTTATTGATCAGCCCCTCATCTTTCAGCAGCATGATCCAGGCATAAATGCGAATGAGAAAACTTGTCCAAAAGGGCGCAATGGCGAGCATGACAAGCGCGGTGCGCCAATGTTTGGGGGCGCGCGACATGGCAAGGGCAAGCGGAAATGCAATGAGCAATGTTAACGCAGTGGCAAGAGCTGCCAAACGCAAAGACGAGAGATAGGCCGAAAAATAGAGATCATCGCTGATGACAAGAGCAAATGTGTCCAAAGACAAAGTGCTCAATTTTTCCCAAAGGCCTGAAAAACCATCGGCCCATGCAAAGACAGGTTCATAAGGCGGCTGCGAAATCGCAGGCTTTGACAGAGCAATTTTCAGCACCAAAGCAAAGGGCGCGAGAAAGAAGAGAAAAAGCCAAAGCGCGGGCGCGCTTAACGCCAAGCGACGCAAAGTTGAAAGGGGCGCGCGGGCGCTCATTTCACCAGAGCCCGCGCATGTTCAGGCGCAAAGGCGACAAAGACACGCTCGCCGCGGCCATATTGCACCCCGCCCTCGCCCGAACTCTTGCGCGCATGAACCAAATCGCCCGTCTCAAGTTTGATGCGGAATGATGAAAGGCCCTCGCGAAAAACATGGTCGATAATTTCGCCCACACATCCATTGCTCAATAAAGCTCCCGGCACAGACAGGCGCAAATGTTCAGGGCGAATGGAGAGCGTTACTTTTGTCCCAATGGCGGGATGTTCGCGACACAGAGATTCTAAGCGCAGACCTTTGCTCGTCTCAATTTCAACGCCACCCGGACGATATTGCGTGACGCGACCTTCAAAAAAATTGGTCTCACCGACAAAGCCCGCCACATGACGCGTGGCTGGTTCTTCATAAACGTCGCGCGGCGAACCGATCTGATCAATGCCGCCTGCCCGCATCACCGCCATACGATGGGCCATGACCATTGCTTCATCTTGATCATGCGTGACAACAATAAAGCTTGTGCCCGTCTCGCGCTGCATTTGCATCAGTTCAAATTGCGTATCATGGCGCAATTTGCGATCAAGCGCTGCAAGAGGTTCATCGAGCAGCAAAAGTTTGGGGCGTTTGATTAAAGCGCGTGCAAGCGCAACACGCTGGCGTTGCCCGCCTGACAATTGATCGGGGCGGCGTGCGCCAAAGCCCGTGAGCTGCACCAAGCGCAGCATATCTTCAACGCGCAAAGCAATGTCTTGGCGCGGACGGCCCTCTTGCTTCAAGCCAAAGCCAATATTTTGTGCCACACTCATATGCGGAAACAAAGCATAGGATTGGAACATCATATTGATCGGCCGCAGATGCGGCGGCAGATCGGTGATGTCTTGCCCATCAAGATAGATACGGCCCTCATCTGGCATTTCAAAACCAGCGATCAAACGCATCAAAGTGGTTTTGCCACAGCCAGATGGGCCAAGCAGTGCGAAAAATTCATTGGCCGGAATATCAAGCGACAGATCATGCAGCGCCACCACATCACCATAGGATTTGGTGACATGATCAAGACGCAGAAGCGGTGCGCCGCTCAAGATCAATCAGCCTTTGGAACGGCGCGCGGCCGTCAGCGTGTTCGACATCAACATACAAATGGTCATGGGGCCAACGCCACCCGGCACAGGCGTGATGGCAGCAGCGTGCTTCACAGCACCGGCGAAATCAACATCACCAACAAGTTTGGTCTTGGGCTCGCCTTTCGCATTGAGCCCCTCACCCGCCACGCGATTAATGCCCACATCAATCACAACAGCGCCGGGCTTAATCCATTCACCCTTGACCATTTCAGGTATGCCAACAGCGGCGACAACAATATCGGCGCGCTTGACCACAGAAGCCAAATCCTTGGTGCGCGAATGGGCAATGGTGACCGTGGCATGTTCCGACAGAAGCAATTGCGCCATCGGCTTGCCCACAATATTGGAGCGACCAACCACAACAGCATCACAACCTGCAATGGATCGGCCCAGACCTTCCATCGCCTTTTGCAAGAGGATGAGCGAGCCCGCAGGCGTGCACGGCACGAGCGCGCGCTTGCGATCCCCAATGGCGAGCAGGCCAGCATTAACAGGGTGAAAACCATCGACATCTTTGGCAGGCGAAATGGTTTCCAGCACCAATTGGCTGTCAATATGTTTGGGCAGCGGCAATTGTACGAGAATGCCATGAATGGCGGGATCTGCATTGAGCTTTTGCACAAGCACGATGAGATCAGCCTGCGATGTACTGACAGGCAATGTATGTTGCACCGAATGAAAGCCGCATGTCTCTGCCGCTTTGCCTTTCGACTTCACATAGACTTGGCTGGCAGGATCTTCGCCAACCAGCACAACAGCAAGGCCGGGCTTGATGCCAGCCGCGGCCAATTCAGCAGCGCCCTTGGCCACATCTTCGAGGACAGCGGCAGAGGCCGCCTTGCCATCGATGATCAGAGCCCCGCTTTCGGATTTCACCAGAATCTCAGGCATGGATGTCAAAACTCCCCGCGCTTTTCCGCCTTTTAGGGGCTGGGTCTGGCGCTGCCAAGCGGCTCCCAAGCGTAGCGCACATGATGCTTACGGGAAGCGCCCGGTTCGAGATGAATCATCGAGGGCCGCTCGAAAAATGACCCCTCAAATCCTTGCTGATCCCCCGTCCCCGTCCAGCTTTCAATGGCCAAAAAGGGCGCGGCCTGCTGGTTCCACAGGACGAGATGGGGGAAGTCTGGCGCCTCAATCCGCAGGCGCCCCTCAGGCCCTTCCAAAGCAAAGCCTCGGGACTGAACATTTAAAAAGCAGAGCGCCTCAGCGGCAAAGAGATCCGGCGTCAGAGCAAGGCTGCGGCCTTGAAGCGGCACGGGGCGTCGACTGTCCGAAAAGAGACCGCCCGGCGCAATGATGGGGACTTCCGCCAATTCGTCCTCATCGAAGAGAAAGCGGTGCTGGCCTTGCGCCCAATTGAGCGCAAAGCCCGGATGAAGCCCCACAGCATAGGGCATGTTCTGCTCATCATGATTGGTGATTTCGAAAGTCAGCGCGAGCGCGGAGGGCATCAAACAATAGGTGAGCACCAAGCGAAAGGCGAAAGGGTAATGGAGGCGCGTTTGCGCATCAGCGATAAGCGTGAAACGCAGGCTCATGTCATCCAGCTTTTCGACGACAAAGGAGGATTGCGCGGCAAAACCATGCACGGGCATGGGATAAAGCCTCTCGCCGATCCGCACCTGCCCCTCGCGCGACCAGCCACAAGTGGGGAAAAGCACAGGCGCAATGGCTGGCCAAATCTGTGCATCTCCCGGCCACAGCATATGGCGCTCGCCAATCTGCCAGAGCTGGCATTGTGCGCCTTGAGCTGAAAAACGCGCGCGCGCCGCGCCCGCCTGCAAAAGATAAGAATCGGCCATAGGCCCATCTTAGCAGATGTCAGATTTGACGCTGTCGGAGTGAGCAGATTACTCTCTTCCATAGAAGAGAGAGCAAAGGGAGGCCCCATGAGCCGCGCGATTGAGCGTTTCCGCGATCAAAGCAGCCATATTCTCCAGACCGAAAAACTCGATGTCGCGCTGGAAAAAATTGCCGCAGGCCTTGCAATATTGATCAGCGATCCAGATTTTGTCGCCCATGCCTTTCATGAAGATGATCCGCCGGGCAAACGCGAACTCGCGCATGATCCCAAAACTGGATTTTATCTTTTCGCCCATGTGCAAAAAGGCGGCAAGACTGGCAAACCTCACAGCCACGGTGAGAGCTGGGCCATTTATGCGAATATTCGTAACCGCACAGATATGACCGAATATGAACGCGTGAATGATCCCGCTGAGGACCGCGCTGTCTTGCGCATCAGCGAGCGCTACGCCATTGGGCCGGGCGAGACCAAAGCCTATGGGCCGGGAAAAATCCATTCCACGGCCCATCCTGAGCAGGCATGGGTCGTGCGCATGACGGGCTGCAATCTCGATGAAATCCCGCGTTATCATTTCTCATCTAAGCGAGATGAGATCGTCGCTTAAAACCCTTCCTATCGACCAAGGCCAGATGGTCTGCTAAACAGCGACCAGTTTGAGCCCAACAAAAACAGGTGAACGCAAATGTTCGCAAAAACCCGGGATGGCATTCGCATCGGCTATACGATTTTCGGTGCTGCCAATGCTGAGAAGAAAGTCGCCCTCATTCATTCACTCGCAATGGATCGTAGCTTCTGGCAGCCCGTTGCAGAAGATCTTGCCAAAGATGCCGCTGTTTTGGTGATTGATTGCCGTGGGCACGGCCAATCTGACAAGCCGCAGGGTCCCTATACGGTCGAACAATTTGCAGATGATCTGGCTGATGTGCTCGATCATCTGGGCTGGGGCAAAGTCACGGTCGCTGGTTGCTCGATGGGTGGCTGCGTCTCGCTGGCTTTTGCCATTCGTCATGCGGATCGCCTGAAGAGCCTCGGCCTGTGCGATACGACTGCATGGTATGGCGAAGATGCCCCAAAATCTTGGAAGGAACGCGCGGATAAGGGCGTTGCTGATGGCCTTGCCTCGCTCATCCCCTTCCAAAAATCGCGCTGGTTCTCGGATGCTTTCAATGCCGCACATGATGATGTCGTGCAGCATTGCAACAAAGTGTTTGTGGCCAATGAGCCGCATGCCTATCACGCGAGTTGCATGATGCTGGGCACTGCTGATCTGCGTTCAGGCCTTGCTGGCATTGATGTGCCAACCCGCGTTTTGGTCGGCGAAGAAGATTATGCGACGCCTGTCGCAATGGCGGAATATCTCCACGCCAATATCAAAGGCTCGAAGCTAACAATCGCCAAGGGCGCGCGCCATCTCTCGCCGCTTGAAATTCCAGGGCCGGTTGCGGCCATGCTGCGGGAAATCATCTGACAACAAGCTCGTCATTGCGAGCTTGAGCAGAAGCAATCCAGAAAAAAGGCGGGCCTCAGCCCGCCTTTTGTTTAACTAGATTGCCGCGTCGGCCCAAAGGGCCTCCTCGCAATGACGGCGCGAGGCATACGCCGTCATTTCGAACGCGCCAGCGCTTCCTTGACGCGGGCGATCACCGCAGGCGGTGTCGCATACATGGCGTTGACGATTTTCGTCACAGCCTCGCCATCACTTGGCACCACGTCGATGTTCATCTTCTCAGCTTCCGCGAGAAGTTCTGGATCCTTCATCGTCTCATCAAATGACTTGCGCAACAGTGCCACACGGTCAGCCGCGACATTGGGCGGCAGGATGAAGGGTCGCGCAAAAGCGTTCTGGCCGTAGAACATTTGCATGGCCGCGCGCTCATCCGCATTGCGGGCGAGATCAATCATCATGGGCACACCCGCTTTGTTGAGCACGGGATGACCTGACATATCTTCCTGCGCGAAAATGCGGGCGAAAGGATTATTCATAATATCGGGATATTGCACTTTCACGGTTGAATAGCCCAGACCGCAAATGCCCTGCACTTCGCCGCTTTCAATGCCCATCGTTACTTCGCGCGAGCCCTTATAGCCCGTCACCAGTTTCATCTTCGTATCGAAAATGCCATTGGCAATTTTCGGGAAGTCAGCCGTGGTGGAACCCGGCGCTGTCGCGCCGATAATTACTTCCTTTGTACGCAGATCTTCGAGCTTCTGCACCGGCGCATCTTTGCGGATGACGCAAACGAGCACTTCGGAATGGGCATTACCAATATAGTTGAACTTGGTCGCATCAAACTCGCGCTTCACGCCTTCAGTGAGCAACGGATCAACGATCACGCTCGG
>CAWUNF010000023.1:0-11601 GCA_963923195.1 uncultured Hyphomicrobiales bacterium
GGCAAGGTCATTATCGTGCCGGGCTATGGCATGGCGGTCGCACAAGCGCAGCACACATTGCGCGAAATGGCTGACATTTTGAAAAAGGAAGGCGTGGAAATTTCCTACGCCATTCACCCGGTGGCTGGCCGTATGCCGGGGCACATGAATGTGCTGCTCGCCGAAGCTAATGTGCCTTATGACGAAGTCTTCGAACTTGAAGATATTAATTCGGAATTTGGCCGCGCCGACGTTGCCTTTGTGATTGGCGCCAATGACGTGACCAATCCTGCGGCGAAGACGGATCCGACCTCGGCCATTTACGGCATGCCGATTTTGGATGTCGAAAAAGCTAAGACGGTGCTGTTCATCAAGCGTGGCATGGGCTCAGGCTATGCGGGCGTTGAGAACGAGCTCTTCTTCAAAGACAATACGATGATGCTTTTTGGCGATGCCAAGAAAGTCGTCGATGAAATCGTCAAAGCGCTCGCGCATTAAAAAATAAAAGCCCGCCTCGTGCGGGCTTTTTTCTTGTCTGATCTCGCCACTTTCCATTGAGCGCCTTATAGTAACACCCATTCAGTGTGAGACGAGATCATGCTTCAACTCAGTTTTTACGGCGCCGCCCATTCGGTCACCGGCTCTTGCTTTTTGCTCGAACATGACAAGACCCGCATCCTTATTGATTGCGGCATGTTCCAAGGCTCGAAATCTGAGAAAGAGCTCAACTATCGCGAATTCCCATTTAAAGCGCGCGATATCAACGCAATGGTTCTCACCCATGCGCATATTGACCATAGCGGGCTTGTGCCAAAACTGGTGAAGGCAGGGTTTACGGGACCCATTTTTGCAACACGTGCAACGAGCGATCTTTGCTCTGTCATGCTGCCTGATTCTGGCTTCATTCAAGAAAGCGAAGTCGCGCAACTCAATCGTCGTCACCAGCAGCGCGGACATGATCCTGTCGAGCCGATCTATACGGCCGATGATGCCCATGCCTGCCTTACGCAATTTCGCCCTGTCGATTATTGCAACTGGTATGATCTCACGCCCCATATTAAATTACGCTTTTGGAATGCGGGCCATTTGCTCGGCTCCGCCTCGGCCGAACTGATCATTGATCTTGGCAATGGCGAACAAAAGCATTTCCTTTTTTCTGGCGATATTGGCCCTGACCAAAAACTATTGGAGCCTGATCCAGAAGGTCCACAAAATCTCGATTACATCATTTGTGAATCAACCTATGGCGCAACTGAACGCGCACATGTGAGCAATGAACAGCGCCGCAAAATGCTTGCGCGCGAAGTGCAAGGCGCAATCAAACGCAATGGCGCCTTGATCATTCCCTCTTTTGCTGTGGAGCGCACGCAAGAGCTGCTCGTCGATCTCGTCAAATTGATGGATGAGAAAATCGTACCGCAAGCACCCATCTTTATTGACTCTCCCCTTGCCACGCGCGCCAGCGCAGTTTTTGGAGCCCATGCGCATTTGCTACAAGATGGAGAAGCTTTGGTTCGTGCTTTGAGCGCGCATCATGTGCGCTTCACAGAAAGTGTCGAGCAAAGCAAAGCCATTGGCCGTTTCAGCGGCTTTCATATTGTTATTTCCGCCAGCGGCATGTGCGAAGCAGGACGCATCCGCCATCATCTGAAAAATTGGCTGTGGCGGGATGAAGGCACTGTGCTGCTGGTTGGCTTTCAAGCGCAGGGGACTTTGGGTCGCATTTTGCAAGATGGCGCGCGACGCGTGCGCATTCAGGGCGAGGATATTCAAGTGCGCGCCCATATTGCCTCGCTTGATCTTTATTCCGGCCATGCAGATGGATCTGAACTTGCCGATTGGGTGAAGGCGCGCGGCAAACTCTCAGGCAATCTTTTCCTCGTTCATGGCGAAGAGGCCTCCATTGAGGGCCTGCGGGCGCGTTTGGCACCAAGTTTGGGCGAGCAAATCTTCACACCCAAATTGGATGATGGTTTTGATCTTTCAGGCACGCGCGCCAAACTATTGGATGGGGGGCGTCCGCACCGCATCGATCCCGCCCAAGCAGGCCATCTTGATTGGCATAATGATGTGTCGAAATTGCTGCTCGATATTTCAGATCAATTGCGACAGGCGACAGATGAAAAATCACGCCATGTGATTATTCGGCGTCTGCGTCGCGCATTGGAAAATGAAAAGTCTTAAAAAAAGAAATCGATGCCACGCAGGACAAAAAAGACCGGGCTTAAACCCGGTCTTTTATTTTTTAAGAGGCGAGTGAATTGGCCTCTTCCGTCTCATCATTGGCATCGCCCAAGGCCATTGCATCGGATGAGAAGAGATAGCCAGAACCACGCACGGAGCGTAGATTCACTTCATAGCCTGCATCACGCAATTTCTTGCGCAGACGGCTCACTGAAATATCGAGTGCACGGCTCACTTCCACCGAACGCACGCCAATCACTTTGGCAAGCTCTGCACGATCCACCACGCGACCAGCGCGGGAGGTGAACATGCGCAAAAGTTTAAATTCCATCGCCGTAATCGGCACATTCTTATTGCCATTGGCTGGAATGATCGCACGCAACGCCTGATCAACCTTGATCTCGCCGAAAGCCCAGATGGTTTCATTGGGCGAAGAGACAATGGATTGAGAAGCCATCATGCGGCGCATACGCAAGAGCAATTCGCGCAATTCAATCGGCTTGGTCATATAATCATGCGCGCCCTTTTCGAGCGAGATGACACGATCCAAAGCTTGGCTGCGCGCCGAAATGACCATGCAGGGAATTTTCTGATTGACGATTTCTGGCAAGAGATCGATGCCATCGCCATCTTCCAAGCCCAGGTCGAGCAAAACAATCTGCGGCTTCAACAAATTCACCGCGCGCCGACCCGCACTCACCGTGTCGGCCTCAAAAACCTTCATGCCATTATTAGAGAGATAGACCGAGATCATCTGGCGAACGGGCTCAGAATCTTCGATCAGGACCACTCGCGCCGGATTAGCGCCCGCATTTTGACCGGTCATAAAACCATTCCCCAATGATGAGCACTTCCGATGCAGGAAGGGCCGGGCCTTCGTTACAAATCAATCCATAACGTAAAAAGCGAAACACTTTTTGATACAAAACTACAAGATGACAATTATCTACATGGTATATCTCAGATTCTTCGAAACTTTCTGGTTAAGCTTCAGCTTTTTTGACGTTTCGAGAGCTACCAAACGTGCCCAAACAGGCCATTCGTCATCTTTTGGAGGCTCTTTTATGCCCTTTTCAGATCTCTGTCGCCGATTTTCGGCGAAAGAGCCCATGTTCAGGATAGGCGCCGAAATAGTTTAGATTTCAAAAAAGATTACATATAAACCACTTAGCTGAAAAATTGATGCGTAACGGAGCAATATAATATGTTCAGCGTGAGACGGCCTTTGCTCCGGGGGCCTGTGGTCATACTTGCCGGTGGGCTGATCTTTGCGGCTTTTGGGGCCTTGGGAACGACCTATGGCATTTGGTCGAGCCGTGACGCCATTTTGAAACAATGGCAATCCCGCCTGACGGCGCAGACCCATATTCTCACCGCCCATGCCGTCCAAACGATTGATACCGCCGATATTATGCTGCGCGGGACCCTCGATAATTTGCAGACCTATCAGCTCGTCTACGAACCTGATTTTCGTGCGACTGTCTCGACTTATCGCATTTTTCAAATGCTGCGCGGGGCCATGAATGGTGTGCCTCAAGTCGTAGGCATGAGCATCATTGGCAATGATGGAAAGATTCTCAATCTCACCCGGCAATATCCGCCGCCTCAGATCAATCTAGCCGAGCAAGATTATTTTCGCGCCTTTGAGGATCGTCCTGATTTGGATCTTTTTATAAGCGCGGCCTCTATCAATAGCCTCACGGGGGAGCCTTATTTTTATCTTGCTCGACCCATCAAATCACCATCGGGTGAGAGATTGGGCCTGATCGTTGCGGGTATTGCCTCTGGCTTTTTCTCAAACTTTTATCAGTCAGCGATTTTGGGTGATCTCAAAATTTCATTGGCGCGTCGTGATGGTGAAATTCTATCACGCAATTTTAATCTGGCTGAATTTCCTGGATTGCCGAATTTAGAAACAAAGACGTTGCACGGGCGAAGGAACATGCCTGAAAGTGGCATTCGCTATTCTGGGGCACAAGAAACAAGCCAATCTTTTGAAAATCTTGTTGCATTTGAACATAGTGATTTTCTACCCATTCATGTGAACGTTTCCATTTCATATGCTCAAATTTTCAAAGATTGGAAGATTCAGGCGCAAAAATTTTCCCTCATTGGCGGCACATTATCAGCCCTATTGATCATTCTGACTTTGCTTTTATCACGCTTGGTGCGGACGTTGGAACGCACACGCAATGCAGCATTGGCCGCCACGGAAGCAAAGACGCGCTTTGTGACCAACATCAGCCATGAATTACGCACCCCCATGAATGCTATCATGGGGGGTACGCATCACTTGATGCACACAAATCTACCGCCAGAATCGCAGCGCTATGGGCAAATTATTTCTGCTTCAGCTCAACAGCTCACTGTTTTGATCAATGATATTTTAGATTTTTCTTATTTTGACGCACGTGAATTTCGTATTGAAACCGCGCCCTTTAAGCCGCGTCTCATGGCTCAAATTATTATGGATATGGCGCGCGCTTTGGCGCCCAATACGAAACTTTCTCTCATCTGCAAAGTCGATGAGAACGTGCCAGACATCATCATAGGCGATTCCAACCGGATCAAGCAGATCGCACTCAATCTCTTGAGTAATGCCATTAAATATACATCGGAAGGCGTTGTTGAATTGCGCCTGTCTTATTTGCGAACCAGCAATAATTTATTGGTTTTGCAAGTGATCGACAACGGGCCCGGCATTGCCAAAGAAGATCAGCAACGCATTTTTGAACCTTTTGAACGAACGGAACGCGCCCGCCAGCACCCTGGCACAGGACTTGGCTTGACCATCTGCAAAAAATTAGCTGAAGCCATGTCAGGCTCAATTAAAATCTACAGCAAACTTGGCAATGGTACTTATGTGACGGTTGAAATACCCGCATCTGAAGCCCGGCCCCATGAAACCATCAGCCTACCGATTGGCCCATCGCCCGCTCCTGACTTTCAAAAATCTTTGCGTGTGCTGATTGCAGAAGATGTGGCGCCAAGCCGCGTACTTCTCACCATGATGCTTGAAAATCTCGGCCATCAAGTGATCGCTGTTGAAAATGGACTTGAAGCTTTGCAAGCGGCCAATCAGCAGAGTTTTGATCTCATTCTCATGGATCTGCAAATGCCCGATATGGACGGAATGACAGCAACGCAGCAAATACGCGCTGGCAAAGGGCCAAATTGCAAAACACAGATTCTCGCTGTCTCCGCCAATGCGGATGTTAACGGCCCTGAAGGATTAGCCGCCGCGGGATTTGATGATGCTTTGCTTAAACCCGTCAAAGCTGAACGCTTAGGCTTTGTTCTGGCCTCTATCGCCGCACAAATCTTATGAGTCCTGCGCAATGAAATCTTGTGGAGAGGGCTCGCTGGCAACATCTAGAAAATAAATCATGCCAAGATAAGTGCAGGTGGCGGCCAAATGCGAGAGCAGGAACAGGCCCGTTGCTCCCAGCACATCATCTAATTGGATCAGCGCGAGAACAAAACGCCCCCAAATAAACGCATTGACGGCAAGAAAAGACACAAGGCCAAGAACCATGCGGCGCTGCAAATCACCTATCAAAGCGCAGACGCCACCCGCGCAAGCAAAGGCCAATCCAGTAAAGAAATAGGCAGCCATGAGAGAACCATGATTCGCGAGCCAAGCGTCGCAGCACTATCTCTCAGCAAGTCTCTCACTTTGCGTTACATAGGCCAAAGCACACGCCAAGCTGAAAATAGGCTTTACAATTCCTTGCCGATCAAACGGTCCAGTGACCAGGGGCCACCACCACGCAAAGCAATGGCAAACAGCATGAAGCCCCAGAGCAAAGTGAATTCATAGCCGCGCGCGAGCCAACCAAAACCATTGCCCCAATAAATATAGAAAGTCAGAACAGCCATTTCGATGGCCGCTGCCGCTGCAAAAAAGCGCGTTGCCAAACCAACAGCAATGCACAGACCGCCAATAAATTCGATCACCATCAGAGCCAAAGTAATCTGCGCTCCAATGACAGCCGCCTCCGGCATTTTTTCGAGCAATTGCGCTGGCCCCGCTGTGCGGCCAATTTTTCCATAGCCATGAACAGCAAGAAGGAGACCGGCCCCCAGCCGAATCAACGGCCAAGACAGCGGCGTGACGCGCGCATAAAAACTCTGCAAGGCGGGGAAGAATAAACGCGGCTCAGATTGTGATTGAGCTTCTTGGCTCGACATCATTTCCTCCCCCTTTAAGCGGATTTATTATGCATCCGTTTCAAGGCGAGATTAGCGCAAAGATGAAAAGCAGCAAGCCCCGGGTCTGCGCTAAACCAAGCTCACATAATCAGGCGCCCGTGCTGCCTCTTGCAAAAGCTGGTCCTTCAGGGCGGCAAAATGATTTGCCTCACCCAGACGCGCCGCCACTTCCAAAGCTTCAGCCGTTTTAGCCAAGCGTTTAAAGCCAAAACTGGCCGCACTGCCTTTGATCGCATGAGCAGCTTTGCGCAATTGATCAGCATTATCCGCCATACGGCTCAAAGCTTGCGCTCGTTGATTCAAATCTTTCAAAAACACATCGAGCGCTTGGGCGAGATAAGGTGGGCCTAAATCTTCAGCCATTTGATCAAGGAAGGCGCGATCTAAAATCGGCTCGTCGTGCAGGCCAGAGGTTGGGGCCATGTCTTGTGTCTCACGTGTGGTGCTGCCTTTCAAACAATCTTCAATCGACGTTAAAAGGCCACGCGCTGTAATGGGTTTGGTTGCAAAAGCATTCATGCCAGCAGCAAAAGCTGCCTCACGATCTTCAGCAAAAGCGCTTGCAGTGAGTGCAATAATGGGCGTGGATTGGCGCGGTCCTGACAAAGCGCGGATGGACCGCGCGGCAGCCAAACCATCCAATTCTGGCATCATCACATCCATCAAAATAAGATCAAAGAGATGTGCGCGTGCATGATGAAGCGCCTCGCGCCCATCTTTGGCTGCTGTCACCTCTGCACCCATATTTTCCAACATGCGGCGCAAGGCGAATTGATTGGTTGCATTATCTTCCGCCAAAAGGACGCGTAGACCATTTAACTTGCCAGCCAGAGGCGAGATTAATTCAAGCGCGTCACTTTGGGGCGCATGGGGCGCAGGCCTGTTTAAAGCCTCTTGCAAATCATCCAAGAAAATAGGTTTTTGCACGAGCCCCGCACAAGATAATTCGCTGGCATGTTCATAGGCCAGAAAGTCTTGACGCGTACACAGAAGATAGACATCGCAGCCAGCGTTTGAAAAGTCTTTGATACTGGCTGGAACCAAAGGTAATTCAGTCAAAAGAATTTTTCTCTCGGATGACTTTGCGCGCAACCATTCCTGCGCTGCCTCATAAGTCGCAAAAGCCGCAACATCGGAATAAGCCAGCGTCGCTTGGTTTGCGATCAAAGCGCGCTCAAATTCATTGGCGCAAACCAGCGCAAGGGCTGTCATCTCTTTCACAAGCGGTTCAGGCTCCACAAAACCTTTGAGCGGCACTTCAAAATAGAATGTGCTGCCCTTGCCCAAATCACTTTGCACACCAATCGTGCCGCCCATACGCAGGATCAATTTGCGGCTGATCGCAAGGCCAAGGCCTGTACCGCCAAAGCGTCGCGAAATGGAGGAATCGATCTGCGAAAAATCGCGGAATAAATCATTTAAATGATCATGGGCAATGCCAATGCCCGTATCTTCAATGCTCATATGGAGGCGACATGCATCCCCCTCACCGCGACGGGTGAGCGTGAGCAACACATGACCGCGCTCGGTGAATTTGATCGCATTGCCGAGAAGATTGAGCAAAACCTGACGCAAGCGGCTTGGATCGCCCGTGATCTCGCGCGGCACATCCGGTGCAATGGCGCAGCCCAAAACCAAATCTTTTTCGCTAGCCTTGCTGGCCAAAATATCAAAAGCGCGGCGCAATTCATGAAAAAGATCGAAACGGATGGATTCCAAACTCACCTGATCAGCATCAAGCTTGGTGACATCCAAAACATCACTCAAAAGCGTAAGCAAATGTTCCGCCGATTCACGCGTAATCTCGACATAACGGCGCTGCACATGATCAAGCGGTGTCGCACCCATCAAATCGGCCATACTCACAATGCCAGCAACAGGCGTGCGAATTTCGTGGCTCATGGTGGCCAAGAATGCGGTGCGAGCACGGCTGGCTGATTCTGCGCGGTCACGGGCCTCGAGCAACATGTCCTGATTACGCCTGCGCGCAGTAATGTCACTCAGCGTTTTGACAAAGCCGCCATCAGACAAAGATGTGGTGCGCACTTCCAAAATTCGCTCGGCGCCAAATTCAATTTCAAGACGCGGCTGCAGCTCGCCACCCATTGTTTCTTCATGCGCCAAGAGCGGGAGCTGCTTATAAAAAAGGGGGCCCGTGAATTGCTTGCGATTAAGGCCCAAAAGCGCCAAAGCTTGATCATTAATGGTAAGGACACGGCCCTGCGCATCCGCCATCAAAATACCTTCCTGCATATTGGCCAAAGTAGAAGCCAAAGTTTGCGCCTTGTCATTCAAGCGCTCACGCAAAGTGCTGATGCGGTATTTTTCGGCCGTTCCCAATCCCATAATGATCAAGAGCGTCGCATCCATCAGGATCATCAAACGCTCGAGCGCAATTTTCGATTGCAAGAAATCGGCGAGAATTTCCTCACGCCCTAAGGCAACCGTCACGACCAGCGGATATTCGGACAATTTGCGGAAAGCGACCACGCGCGCCACGCCATCAACAACACTGTCGCTTTCATAACTGCCGCTTGAAAATCCTTCCGTAACACGTGCAATACTTTGATTGGCAAGATGGCGGCCCAAAACATCGCCACCCATGCCGCTGCGGGCACGCACAATACCATCCGTGCCCCAAAGTGTAATTGCGCCGGATTTACCGACATCAACAGAATCATAGAGGCGTGACAAAAGGCGCGGATCAACCGAGGCCACCAAAACGCCAGCAAAATTTCCAGAGGCATCCCGGAGTTTGCGTGTGAATTGAATGGTCCAGACTTTACTCACCCGTCCCAAGACAGGTTTGGAGATGAACAATTCATCATGCGGATTGTTGACATGCACACGGAAATGTTCGCGATCACTCAAATCAACCGCACTGCCCGTTTGGAGATTAGAGGCGCGCATCCATCCATCGGGACCGATAACGGCGAGCTGAATTGCCAGATCCTTCGGAAAATAATCGCGGGTAATCAGCGTCTCGACATCAAATTGATTGGGGTCGCGCTCATATTCGCCACGCGCCACCAAAAGTGCTTGGTCAACATTGCGAATGGCGCGCACAATATGCTGCTCAAACGCAGTGGTGAGATTGCTGGCAATGTGATGGGCGGTCTCAATCTCTTTACGCTCTTGCCGATCGAGATAAATCGCCACCGAGACATTACCGACAATCATGGCCGCCAGCCCCAACAGGGTCGTGGTCTGCGTCACGGCGGCCAAAAGACGGCGCAGCGAAAACGCGCCCGCACGACCGTCCACTTGATTGATGATCCGGTTCAAATTCGTCCCGCCTCTTGCCCAAACTGAGTTTTGTGTCGTAGGACTATCAGAAAGTGACGAAGCTCTTAACATTTGTTGCCATCTCTGGGCAAGTCTCGATTACAGCTAAGCTATAGCTAATCATCTCATAAAAAAGAGATTTCCGACTTTTTTTGTCCATTCCGACGGGTTGGCCCCCGCCCGAAAGTGGAGCATGGGCACCGTTGCAGGCAGGCCAAATCTTGGCTTAATCTCTCAACTAGACTTTGGCCCCGCTAAGAGGGCCGGAGCGGGAGGATGAAAAAATGCGCCCTAGCACCAAGGCCCTTGCCGCGGCCTTTCTCACCTATGGTTTGATGACCAGCCTGCCGACTTATGCGCAGCAGGCAGCGAAGGCTCCGGCCAAGCAGACGATCAAAATCGACAAGGACGATATTGGCGGAACCGTCACCGGCCCCAATGGTCCGGAAGCTGGCGTCTGGGTGATTGCCGAAACGCGCGATCAGCCTGTGCGCTATATTAAGATTGTCGTCACCGATGATCAGGGTCGCTTCGTTGTGCCCGATCTGCCGAAAGGCACTTATGATGTTTGGGCGCGCGGCTATGGCTTGATTGATTCCGACAAGCAGAAGGTGGAGCCCGGCAAACTCATTTCGATCACCGCGAAAATTGCGCCCGATGAAAAATCAGCCGCGCATTATTATCCGGCGATCTATTGGTATTCGATGATGAAGATCCCGGGCGCCGATCAATTCGGTGGCAAGAGCGAGATCCCGGAAAAAATCAAACAGACCGACTGGCTCAATCTGATCAAGAATAATGGCTGCGTGGGTTGCCACCAGCTTGGTCAGCTCTCAACGCGCACTGTGCCTGCCGCTTTCGGCAAATTTGATACAGGCGCAGAAGCTTGGCAACGCCGCACACAGGCTGGCCAAGCAGGCGAGAGCATGACCAATATTCTCGCCGGTGAATTGGGCGGTGCAGGTTATAAATATCTCGGCGATTGGACAGATCGCGTGGCTAAGGGCGAATTGCCAAAAGCCAAGCCACAGCGTCCGCAAGGTGATGAGCGCAATATTGTTGTGACCTTGCGTGATTGGTACAGCGACAAGAAATATCTGCATGATTTGATTTCAACAGATCGTCGCAAGCCAACCGTCAATGGTTACGGCCCGCTCTATGGTTCGCCAGAATATGCTTCTGA
Organism: uncultured Hyphomicrobiales bacterium; assembly: GCA_963923195.1. Taxonomy (GTDB): domain Bacteria; phylum Pseudomonadota; class Alphaproteobacteria; order Rhizobiales; family Beijerinckiaceae; genus Terripilifer. The sequence goes on from CAWUNF010000023.1 coordinate 10,844, forward strand.
TGATCTGCCGATCATGGATGTGAAGAAAAACAACTTTACCACGATCAAAATGACCTATGAGGAAGGCACGCCAGAAGCACTTGGGCCGGGCCATGCGGCTGCCAAAGAACCGCTGCAGCCCTCAGCCTATTGGGGCAATGAAAAGATCTGGGACACGCATGCCAATAATCACAATGGTATGATGGACCAAGATGGTCGCGCTTGGTTTGCTGCGACTGGCTTTAAGCCGGGCAATCCTGACTTCTGTAAGAAGGGCTCAGACCATCCATCAGCTAAAGTCTTCCCGCTCGATACATCGGCGCGTCGCATCGCCATGTATGATCCCAAGACCAAAACCTACACGCCCTATCAGACATGCTTCCAAACGCATCATCTGAACTTTGGCTATGACAAGGATAATACGGTTTGGGGTTCGGGCGGCGGCCAAGTGCTGGGCTGGCTCAAGACGCGTGTGCTCTTGCAAACAGGTGACATTAAGAAGGCGCAGGGCTGGACCCCGCTCATTCTCGACACCAATGGCAATGGCAAGCGCGATGAATGGGTCGAGCCGAACCAGCCTGTTGATCCGAAGAAGGACAAGCGCATCATTGCCAGCTTCTATGCTGTCATGCCGCATACAGATGGTTCGGTCTGGGGCACGTTGCGCTCCAATCCGGGTGCGGTTGTGCGTGTTGTGCCGGGTTCCAACCCGTCAGAAACAGCGCTGGCTGAAATCTACAATGTGCCTGCACCGGGCTTTGGTCCGCGCGGGGGCGACA
>CAWUNF010000024.1:0-11581 GCA_963923195.1 uncultured Hyphomicrobiales bacterium
GTGCTGGGTGCGCGCACGAGTGATGAAGATTATTCTGGCATTATTCCGGGCTTGAAAAAGCCGCATCTTGATTATTTCAAAATGTTCTATGGCGACACAGCCATGTTTGGTGCAACCAATGGCGTCAAATGTGCGCTCGACTTTTTCGGTCCTGAGAAGATCGTCTTCGCGACCGACGCGCCGCTTGGTCCGATTGCCAAGACCTATAAGGGCATTTCGGAAATGGATGTTTCACCAGAAACGCGCAAAGCCATTCTCTATGGCAATGCTGCGCGTCTGTTGCAGCTTTAATCGGAGATCAGCATGAGTGAGCGTATCAATACACCGATCTCTATGGCTGAATTGGAGCGGCGCTGGACAGCGATCCGCGCAGCCATGAAAGAAGCCAAGGTTGATGTGCTCATTGCGCAGGCGAATAATGATTTCGTCGGCGGCTATGTGAAATATCTGACTGATATGCCGGCGACGAATGGCTATCTCTATACAGTGATCTTCCCCGCCGATGGTGAGATCAGTGCTGTGGCGCAGGGGCCTTTCGGGCAGGATCAACGCTTCGACAAGTTGGACGCAACGCCGCGCCGTGGTGTGCAGCGTTTGATGGGCACGCCGGCCTATTCCTCCGTTCATTATGCCTCGACCTATGATGCCGAATGCGCCTTAAAGGCTTTGGAGAAATATCAGGGCGCGACCATCGGCCTCTTGGCGCCGGGTTCACTCTCCTATGGCTTCGTCAATCATCTGCAGAAGAATATGACGAAGGCGACATTCATTGACGCCACATCTTTGGTTGATCCGATCAAAGCGGTGAAGAGTGCCGAAGAACTTGCACTCATCCGCCGCATGACCGCTTTGCAAGATGCTTGTGCAGAAGCAGTGACAAAAAACATTCGCCCCGGCTTGCGCGACAGCGAAGTGGTCGAGATTGCGCGCGCGGTCGCCACTGAAATGGGAAGCGAGCAGGGCTGGTATATGGCAGCCTCTGGCCCTGTGGGCACGGCTGCTGTTATGCAGCCGCCCCATATGCAAAATCGCGTGCTGCGCGAAGGCGATCAATTCTGCATGCTGATCGAGAATAATGGGCCCGGCGGCTATTATGGCGAGATTGGCCGCACATGGGTGCTCGGCAAAGCCTCACAAGAAATGCAGGATGAATTTGCCTTCGTGTTGGAAGCGCAGAAATTCACGCTGGAATTGTTGAAGCCCGGTGCGGATCCGGCTGATATTTTTGCCCGCTATAATGACTTCATGCGCAAGGGCGGCCGCCCGCAAGAAAATCGTCTTTATGCGCATGGTCAAGGCTATGACATGGTGGAGCGCCCGCTCATTCGCCAGGATGAGACATTGAAGGTTGGTCCCAACATGCTCTTTGCCGTGCATCCGACCTATGTGACGGAGCGCACCTATAGCTGGGTTTGCGACAATTATTTTGTTCATGCCAATGGCAATGTCGAAGCGCTGCATAAATTTCCGCAGCGCATCACCGAGCTTTAAAAGAAAAACGCGGGCTTCAGGCCCGCGTTTCCATATTGACCATGTCTTTCGGGCGACCTGCGAGGAAGGCCGTGATATTTGTATAGATCTGGTCGATGCAATCTTCCGGATAGGTATCGTAGAAGCCGCCCAGATGCGGCGTGATAATGAGATTGGGCGCGTCCCAGAGTGGATCATCTGACGGCAGCGGCTCTTTATGCACTGTGTCGAGCGCAGCCCCGCCCAAATGTCCGGAATGAAGGCCCGCAGCAAGTGCCTTTTCATCAATCACGCCGCCGCGTGCAATATTAATGATGTAGGCGCCTTGCTTCATGGCAGCGATCACATCGGCATTGATGATGTGATGGGTCGTCTCATCCAGCGGGATGAGCAGGACAAGAAAATCAAGATCGCTCACCGCTTTCTTCAGATCATCGCGCGGCGCCCATTCAGAAAAGCCCGGCAGATCACGCGCGGTGCGCGAAATGCCAACCACATGCATGCCAAGCGCATGGAGGCGCGGTGCAAGGCTTTCCGCAATCAGGCCGACGCCCAAAATGCCCGCGCGTTTGCCTTGCAAAAGCTTAGCGCGGAAGCGATCCCATTGGTGATTGTCGTGTGCGCGGATGGAACGCGGATAATCACGTGCCAAAGCCAGCATGTGCAGAATGGCAATTTCTGACAAAGGCGCACCATGAATGCCGCGTGTCGAAGTTACGAGGACATGCGGGGCTAAGCCGGGACGATCAATAATGCCATCAACGCCCGTGCCAAAAGCGTGCACCCAACGCAGCTTCTTTGCCGTGCCAAAAATGTCCTCTTTCACGGCCACGCCAAAAGCCATGAAGATTTCGGCATCAATGATTTTCTCAGCCGCTTCTTTCAGCGTCGCAACAGTGGTGACAGGCAGGTTTGGAAAACGCGCAAGGATCAGTTTCTCGAATGTGAAGCGGATTTTTTCTTCCCACGGCAACAGGATGAGAATGTTAGGTTTGGGTTCAGACATAGTGCGTTTCCGTTTGTTTTTCTTATTGGGCTTCAAGCCCGATATCATTGATCATCTTACCCCAGAGGGCAATTTCATCTCGCACAAAAGCGCGCAATTCATCTTGTGTGCCAGCCCCTGCATTGGCCGGTGAACCGAAGTTGAGCATCCAATCCATGACGGCTTTGTCTTTTAACACGCGATCAAAGGCGGCATTCATGCGGGTGATGGGTTCTTGGGGTGTGCCTTTAGGCGCTGAAATCATCAGCCAACCCAGAATGCGAAAGCCAGGCAAAGTTTCGCCAATCATGGGCACGTCTGGCAGCGAGACTTCGCGTGTGACACCAGAGACAGCGATGGGGCGCAATTTGCCGGCCGCAATATGGGAAAGATGCACACCGGGCGGCGAGATGAAAAGATCAACGCTGCCGGAGATCGTATCTTGCAAACCCTGCGCAGGGCTTGAATAGGGCACGAGACGAATATTGATGCCAGCAGTCTTATTGAGGAAGCCTGCTGTGAGGCCCGACGCATTGCGATTGCCATCAATAGCGACGTTCAGCGAACCCGGCGCTTTCTTTTCAACAGCGATCAATTCGCTCAGCGTTTTGAACGGACGATTGGCATTGGCCGAAATCAGAAAGCCGGGCTTTGACAAGAGTGCGACCGGCACAAAGTCATTCAGCGGATCATAGGGCAGGTTTTTAACAAGATGTGGATTGGACGCCATCGTCGCGGAGGATGTGATGGCGAAATTATATCCATCAGGCGTAGCGCGTGCTGCTGCTTGCGTGCCAATAATGCCACCCGCGCCGGGGCGATTTTCAATGACGATGGGCTGACCCAAAATGGCGCTGACTTTGTCTGCCAAATAACGTGCGATGGAATCTTGTCCACCGCCTGCACCCTGTGAGACGAAGAGATGAAGCGGGCGATCTGGCCAGGCCTGTGCGTGAGCACCCCATTGCAGATTGATCAAGGTGACGAGGGCCAAAGCCCAGTGTATGGCGCGCATGATGCGTTTCCCCAGATTGTTTTATCTTGCGCCAAGTGTGACACAGATATGTGTGATGTCAAAAATAAAGGTAAAAACTTGCCAGTTTGGACCGCTAAAGGCATGGTTTGAACAAGGCGATCATAGACCCGCCAAAAAGGGGAGGGGTGACATGTCCAGTCCAGTAGAAATCACCATTGCACTTGATCGCTATGATCGGCACATGCCCTTCTTTGACGGCACGGTGAAAGCACCCAAAGGCTTTTCTTATCGCGCGCTGCAAGTCGGCCAGTCGGATCATCTGCGCGACGGCACTGATCGTCACGGCCAGATGATTCATAATCAGGCATTTGACGTCTCCGAATTTTCCATGTCGACTTTTTTGATGGCGATTGATCGGGGGTTGCCGCTGATCGGCATTCCTATTTTCCCGCGTCGTCTCTTTTCACAGAGTTGCATGTTTGTGCGCGCAGATAGCGATATTGAACATCCGCGCGATTTGATTGGTCGTCGTGTTGGTCTGTCGTCTTTTCAGACAACATTGTCGCTTCTTGCCAAAGGCGATTTGAAATTTGAATATGGCGTCAATTGGGAAGAGATCAAATGGCTCATGACGACCGATGAAAAGGTCAAGTTCGAGCCGAAGTCAGGCGTTGTGATTGATCGCGCACCGAAAGGCACGGATCTGGGTCTCTTGCTTGATCGTCATGACATTGATGCGGTCTTTATGCCCCATCCACCGCCCTCGATTATGAAAGGGCAAGTGCCAACACGCCGACTCTTCAAAGATGCGCGTGCGGAAGAACAGCGCTATTTTAAAAAATATGGCTGGTGGCCCATTATGCATATTGTGGCCATGCATCGCGATTTGGTGGCGCGTCATCCTGATTTGCCTGCTGCTTTGATGGATATGTTCCACCAAGCGCATGAGATTAATTTGGATTATTACACCGATCCCAATTGGTCACGGCTGCCGTGGATTCGCTATCTCTATGAGGAATCTGCAGCCGCTTTTGGTGATCCGTGGATCAATGGCTTTCAGCGCAACCGCGCCAATCTCGAGCAGTTCATTATGTATTCTCATGATCAAGGCTTGATCAAAGAAAGATATGAACCCGAGCGGCTCTTTGTGCCCTCAACGCTTGCGACCTGACGCGTTTATTTTTTGCCCGATGGTTTTCGCGGCATGACGCCTTTGGTGAGAAACTTTTTTGTCTCACCGGGACGCTGGCGGCCCTTATGGCCCATGCGCTTGCCCTCGCCTTGTCCGCCTGTGCCGGCTGGTTGCCAGCTCGGCACGAGTTGATGCTTGCCAGGGCCAATCAGATCAGCGCGACCCATCGCTTTCAAAGCCTCGCGTAGCAGCGGCCAATTTTCCGCATCATGATAGCGCAAGAAAGCTTTGTGCAGGCGACGTTGGCGTAAGCCACGCACTGTATCAATCGGCTCTGAGGCGCCACGGCGCACAGGTTTTAACGGATTAAAGCCTGTATGATACATGGCGGTTGAAAGCGCCATAGGTGAGGGCAAATAGGTCTGAACTTGATCCGCGCGATAGCCATTTTGTTTGAGCCAAAGCGCTAGATTCATCATGTCTTCATCGGTCGTGCCCGGATGAGCCGCGATGAAGTAGGGAATCAAGAAATATTTTTTGCCCGCTTTTTTGGCGGCTTCGTCAAATAGCTTTTTAAATGCATCGTAAGTGCCAATGCCCGGCTTCATCATTTTTGAAAGCGGGCCATCTTCCGTATGTTCGGGCGCAATTTTCAAATAGCCGCCGACATGATGTTCGACGAGTTCTTTGACATATTCGGGGCTTTCAACGGCTAGATCATAACGCACGCCAGAGGCGACATTGACCTTTTTCACGCCCGGCACAGCACGCACTTTACGATAGAGCTGGATGAGGGGGTCGTGGCTGGTGTTGAGATTTTTGCAAATATCAGGATAGACACAAGACGGACGGCGGCACAAAGCCTCCGTTTCTTTATCCTTGCAAGCAATGCGATACATATTGGCGGTTGGCCCGCCAATGTCTGAAATGACGCCAGTAAAACCTTCCGTTTTGTCGCGGATGGTTTCAATCTCTTTCAGAATAGATTTTTCAGATCGCGATTGAATGATGCGACCTTCATGTTCCGTGATGGAACAGAAGGAACAACCACCGAAGCAACCGCGCATGATTGTCACAGAATGACGGATCATTTCCCATGCGGGAATTTTTTGGCCCTCATAGCTTGGATGTGGTGCGCGCGCATAGGGTAAATCATAGACGCCATCCATTTCCGCCATTGTCAGTGGAATGGGTGGTGGCGTCAGCCAAACTTCTTTATCGCCGTGGCGTTGGATGAGCGGCAGTGCATTGCCGGGGTTAGATTCCTTGTGCAATACGCGTGAGCCGCGCGCATAAAGCTCCTTGTCAGCGGCCACTTGTTCATAAGACGGCATGCGGATGACGGTTGGCGTGTCGCGCATATGTTTGCGGCGCATGCCCTCATCTGGACTGTCGATATTATCGGCTGAGGCTTCGATCCAGCCTTCTGGCGCTGCATTGCGAATGAATGCTACGCCGCGCACATCTGAAAAATCTTGCTTGATGCCACCCTTCGCAATGCGATGCGACACTTCCACCAGCGCGCGTTCTGCATTGCCATAAAGAAGCAGATCAGCCTTGGCGTCGACAATAATGGAGCGGCGAACTTTATCTGACCAATAATCATAATGCGCAATGCGACGCAGAGAGGCTTCAATGCCGCCCAAAACAATGGGCGCATCTGGGAAAGCTTCACGGCAGCGCTGTGCATAGACAATAACTGCACGATCAGGGCGTTTGCCCCCTTCGCCGCCTGGTGTGTAACTGTCATTGTGGCGCAGGCGACGATCAGATGTGTAGCGGTTCACCATCGAATCCATATTGCCCGAGGTGACGCCAAAATAGAGATTGGGCTTACCAAGCGCTTTGAAAGCGGCGGCATCGCGCCAATCAGGTTGCGCAATCATGCCCACGCGAAAGCCTTGCGCTTCAAGCAAACGCGCAATCAGCGCCATGCCAAAGCTTGGATGATCAATATAGGCATCGCCCGTGACCAGAATAATGTCGCAGGAATCCCAGCCGAGCGTGTCCATTTCTTCGCGCGTCATGGGGAAGAAAGGCGCTGTGCCAAAGCGATGCGCCCAATATTTCCGATAGGAAAAAAGCGGCTTTGCTTCGGGCACGACCGAAGGAGCGGCAACAGGCGTCGGCACGCTAGGCTCGGCAGTCACGGACATGGGCTTCCGGTCGTCTGTCTTGAGGTTAGGATTTGTCTGTCACACAGGGGCATATCTGCCCGCGTGTTCTGTCGGAAATTCCCTAACAGGTCAATAAAAGTCGATGTGAAGGGCCCTTTAGCGGGGTTTTGAACCCGCGGGCTCAACCAAAGCAGCGGCTTTGGCAATAATGTCGGGCGGTGCGGAATAGGCTTTGGTCAGGAAATCCTCAATCTGCGCACCGGTGAGGGGCTCAATCTCCATTTGATTGCGCTCGGCCTCGCTTAAGAATTCGGCATCTTTCATGGTTTGATCAAAGGCCTTGCGCAAAGCTGCGAGACGATCCTTGGGTGTGTCGGGGGCGCTGGCAAAAGGGCGCCCCGTTTCTTGGCGGATCAAAATCAATTCCAAGACGCGTTTGCGCTCAGCGTCAGTGACAAGATCAAGCACGCTTGGCACATCGGGCAATTCGGGCAGACGCTCCATACTCATTTGCACAATCACATTGAGCTTTTTGCCTGCAATCCAATCGGGGCGTGAGGCTTTCATGGTTGACCAAGAGAGACCGCAAATGCCTTCGGCCTCACCGCTTTCAACAGCCATTGTCAATCCACCAGCAGGATCATAGCCCGAGACAACTTTGAACTTCGTGCCAAGCACTTCATTCACAATGCGCGGCACAACCGCTGTATTGGAGGCAGCGCCTGCACCTGCCACAATTATGTCGCGCTTTTTCGCATCATCAATTGTCTTGACCGGGCTTGTATGCCAGGTCGCGCAGACATTTTGCAATTTCCCAATTGATCCAATCCATCCAAATTTGCGCGGATCATATCGCGCGCCGGGATTGCCAAAGAGGGGATCAAGTGTCGAGACATTGGCAAAAGCACCAATGTTTAATCCATCACGATCAACATTATTGTAAAGCGTACTTGCTGCGGCAAGACCACCGGCCGCTGGCATGTTTTTGGCAATAATGTTTGGATTGCCCGGAATATATTTGACAGCAAAGCGGGCAAAGACGCGGGCATAAGTATCATAGCCGCCACCAACACCGCTGGCGACCAACATGGTGATGGCTTTACCTTTGTAAAAATCAGCGACCGGATCAGCCGATGCAGGAGCTGTCAGAGTCAGCATAGAAAGAGAGGAGACGAGAATTTTTGCTTTGATCTTTTTCATTGTCATCTCCTCCATTGATATGAAGTTTCAGAATTCCCTGAAAAGACGGCCATAACCTTCAATTTTGTCATCAATGCCGCAGCGACGCAGCGCATCCCAAACAATGACTTGAAGAGCCGTCATGACATTGATTCCAAATTCGCGCTCGAGTGGTTCGATGCTTTCGATAGTTGGCCAATGCGGGGAGGGCATGATGATTGTATCCGCATCTGGGTATTTTTTCATCAGCGCGCGGCCAAGCTGCAAGGCCCCATCGCGGGGAATGCGACCAATCTGATTAAAGGCCGAGCCAAAAGCCATAGCGCCCAGCGTCTCACACTGCATATGTTCATTATAAGAGGAAATGCGCGTCGTATTTTCCTCACCATAAGGATGAGCGACGACCATTTTCTTCGAACCCAAAGCGCGTGCAGCTTTAATTTGTGCGGTCTGGCTGGTTGAAACTTTGACACCAAGTTCCGCTTCTAAATCGTCAACCATTTGTTCGGCATTTTTGGTGCCACGTGACAGATTGATCGGCACGCCACCAAGCATGATGAGGTCACATTTGGACGCCGCCATTTCGCGCGCCGCTGTCATGCTGATGTCGTAAGAACGATCAATCTCTTCTTTGGAGCGCACAGTAATGGCCAGGCTCGTCACGACCAGCGACACGCCATCCGGCACAATTTTATAAAATTCATAAGGGAAGACTTCTGTTGTCAGCGGCGGTGATGTGTAGCCAATACGCGCGCGATGGCCATACATAAGATGCGGTGGCAAAGTCATAAGATCCTCCTTGATTATTGTTGGCTTGTTTTGGGAGGCAAAAGATCAAGGCATGGCAGGAAGCCTGCATTGATCATGAGCATGAGCGCTTGAAGCCCCAGAAGCCCCAGAAGCCTGAGGAGTTCATCTCCTCGCATGGCGTTTCCCCGTTTCTATTTTTAAAAAGCTAACACGCCTTCTTTGCAGCTTCCAACAGGCCTTGATTTTCAAAAACCCATAATAGGTTTTTAGTCATATTTCGCCGCGCCTGAGCGAAAGGCCAATTGACCCGGCCGCCGGCTGCGGCGAGCCTATTGGCAATAAAAAGAATCTGGGAGGAGAAAATGGCCGATCAGCCCTTGTCAGGGTCTGTCGCGCTGGTGACAGGCGCTTCGCGCGGCATTGGTGCGGCCATTGCCGCAGAGCTTGTCAAGCAAGGTGCGCATGTTGTGGCTGTTGCGCGTGACCATGACAAGCTTGCGCAGCTTCAATCGACACTTGGTTTGGCCTGTACAAGTGTGGCTTGCGATTTGAGCTCGCCCCAAGAGGTGGGCGCGCTGCGCCAGCAGATTGAAAAGAATTTTGGTCGTCTCGATATTTTGGTCGGCAATGCCGCGATTATGGGCAGACGCACGTCTCTTGCTGCTCTTGAGGAACAAGATTGGCATGATGTGATCAGCACCAATGTTGAAGCCAATTGGCGCTTGATCAAAAATTTCGATCACCTCTTGCGCAAAGCCCCCTTCGGACGCGCTGTTTTTATGACATCTGGCGCGGGCAGTCGCGCGCGTATGGCGGCAGGGCGCGGTGCTTATGCGATTTCAAAAACAGCGCTTGATGCATTGGTGCGTAGCTATGCATCCGAAGTGGATGAAACAGATTTGCGTGTCATGCTGTGTAATCCTGGGCCTATTCGCACCTCTTTGCGCGCGCAAGCTGCCCCCGGTGAAGATCCCATGACACTGCAAACACCGGCCGATGTCGCGCCCAAAGTTGTGGCTATGTGCCGACCAGAATGGCGTGAAAATGGACGATTGTATGATTTTCCGCAGGATCGTTTGATGGATTTCCAAGCGCCGATCTAAAGACAAAAATAGAAAGGGAGGGGAATATGCACATCATTCGCCTTGGCCTCATATCGCTCATGTCTTTCACGGCTGCTGGCTTGGTCGCCACGCAAGCCAATTCCCAAACACCCGAAGCTTTTTATAAAACCAAAACCATCGAGCTTTATGTCGGCACGGATCCTGGTGGCGGCTATGATCTTTATGGGCGTTTGGTTGCCCGTTACATGGGTAAACATGTGCCGGGTAGCCCCACGATGATTGTCAAAAACATGCCAGGTGCAGGCCATTTGCGCATGACCAATTGGGTCTATGGAGCGGCTGCACGCGATGGCACTGTATTGGCGACAGCGCCGCAATCGGTCGCCATTGAACAATTGCTTGGCACAGAGGGCGTGCAATATGACGCGCGACAATTCTCATGGATTGGACGTGTCGCGCCAGTCGTAGAAGTCACTTATACGTGGCACACGTCGCCCACAAAAAATTTGAGCGATGCGCAAAAGCGTGAGACCGTTATGGGTGGATCAGGCGCAGCCTCGCCTACCGTTTTTTATCTCAAAGCGCTTAATCAATTGGCAGGTACAAATTTCAAAATCATTCCTGCCTATCCAAGCAATGCGGAAACCAATCTCGCCATGCAACGGGGTGAGGTGGAAGGTGGCAGCAAGGCTTGGGCCTCGATGAAGGTCGATAATGGCGATTGGTTGCGCGAAAAAAAGGTCAATATCCTCGTTCAATATGCAACAGCGCGTGACGCAGATTTACCAGATGTGCCTTTGATGATGGAATTAGGCCGCACGGAAGAAGAACGCCAAGCGCTGAATCTCTTTGCAATGGGCAATGCTATGGGGCGCTCCATTATGGCGACGCCCGCCATCCCTGCTGATCGATTGAGCGCTTTGCAAAAGGCTTTTGTTGAGTCCATGCGCGATCCTGAATTATTGAGTTTCACGCAGGAGAAGAAAATTGATGTTGGCCCCATTCTCACCGGGAATGAATTGAAAGCTCTGGTAGATGAGACGATGAAAGTCTCCCCCAAAGTTGTGGCGCTCGCCAAAGCGGCGCGTGGTGATTGACGCTTGCCTGTCTTTGCGCGACAAAAGATTACTTTTTCATGTGAGATCATGTCATGATTTTATATTCGACACCGACCTCGCCTTATGGCCGTAAGGTGAAAATCGCCGCGCGCATCTTTGGCCTGATGGATCGTATTCAAATTGAGCCTTGCGATCCTTGGACGGAAGGCGATATTTTGCGACAAACCAATCCGCTTGGAAAAATGCCAGCTCTTGTTTTGGACAATGGGCAGGCGGTTTATGACAGCGGTGTCATCCTCGATTATTTCGACACTTTACTGGGCGAGCCTCAATTCTTTCCCAAAGAGCGACGTCTTGCCGTGCAAGTCACCCATGCTTTGATCAATGGCATGATGGATGCGGGTATTCTCATCGCTTATGAGCGTCTGCGTCGTCCGGGTGAATTTTGCTATGAGCCGTGGATTGACCATCAGCGCGGCAAAATAGAACGTGGCCTTGCAAGTTTGGTGAAAGATGCGCCCAATCCGCGTGTTGCGGATGCCGCCTCCATTTCACTGGCTTGCGCGCTGGGCTATTTCGATTGGCGCAAGCAATTGGACTGGCGCAAAGATTATCCCGCGCTCGTTGGTTGGCTTGAGACGTTTAGCGCAACTTTCCCCGCTTTTGAGGCGACCAAAGCGCAGCATTAAGATCAGCGCGCGATTGTCTTGGCCCAAGCTGCAATTTCGCGCGCGATAAAATCAGGCTGTTCAGCAATGGCTGCATGGCTTGATTGCGGAATCTTAACGACTGTCAAACGCTCTCCAAGGGCTGCTTTATATTCCACCGCATCTTCGGCATGAGCCAGTGG
>CAWUNF010000025.1:0-11519 GCA_963923195.1 uncultured Hyphomicrobiales bacterium
GGCGTGCCATAGACCATGACGCCTTCTTCCTTCAGGAACTCCATCGACTTGGCGCGCATTGCATCGGTGCGGCCTGTGAATGTGCCCTTCAGCGCATTCACATTGAAGTCGACAGGCACATAGCCCGGAGGATTGCGGTATTGCGGTTCTGTCTTGGCATTGAGATACCAAGTCAGTTCGCGCGCGCCCTTTTCAGCCTCTTCTTCCGTGTCGGCTGTATAGACGAGCGGCATGTAAGCCGTGCCACCGCCGCCCGGCAGGCCCATGTCCTGATAGGCCGAGCGATAGCCATCAAACATCCACTTCACCTTGGTGTGTGGCTGCAAGAAAGTCGCGAAAACGAAGCCGCGGGCTGCCGCGCGCTTAATATTATCGAGATCAGACGAGCCCGTGACCCAGATTGCCGGATGGGGCGTCTGATAGGGGCGCGGCCAGAGATTGACAGCGCGACGATGTGTGAACTTGCCTTCAAAATTGAAGGGTTCATCCACCGAACCCCAAGCCTTCACGCACAGATCAATGCCTTCCCACAGGCGCTCGACTGTTTCGGTCGGGTTGGAATTGGCCGCAAAAATTTCATAGGGCACGCCGCGCACAAAGCCGACATCGAGACGGCCCTTGGAGATGCAGTCGATCATGGCCATTTCTTCGGCGATGCGGATCGGATCACCACGATTGGCAATCGGATTGCCGAGAATGCAGATGCGGCCGTTAGATGTCTGGCGCGCGAGAATGGCTGCCGTCAGCGGTGCGCAGACGTCAATGCAAGTCGCAGTCTGGTGATGCTCATTGCAGAGCATGTCGAGACCCAGATCATCGGCGATCATATATTCGTCGAGATAGCGGTTATAGAGATCCGCACCAATCTTCGGATCGAAGAGGCTGTTTGGCAGCGACACGCGCATGGTCGACAGGCTCTCGAGCGGTGGCAGGTTCGGATAGGGCATTTCGGTGAAGTGCCATGCACGCATGTTTCAACCCTCCCTCAGGTTTCAAAAAACTCAGTTGATAAAGCCATTCAGCGCGGACATGAAAGCCTCCCGCGCTTCAAGGTGCGGATAGTGACCAGCATTCGCGATTTTCACGAATTTCGCGCCGGGCACGAGTTTCGAATAGGCCTCGCCATAGTTTGGCGCGGTAATGCCATCCTTCTCCCCCCAGATGAAAAGTGTCGGCACGTTCACGCGGTGCAGACGCTGGCGCAGATTGGGATTGTGCATATAGGGCGACCAGCAGAAGCGCGCGAAGCTTTCTGTATTGCGCGCCACAACGGTGAGCTGATCATCATTCATCACAGAGAAGTCGCGCTTGCCATTTTCGGGGTTGGCCCATTTGGCAGCAGCAACTTTTGAAGGATGGTCTGTCCAAATGTCGAGAATGTCGCGATCAAGCGGACCGCCAATCTTCACGCCATAAGCATCAACCAGCACAAGCTTGGAAATCTTATTGGTGTTTTTCACGGCCATTTCAGCGGCAATCCAACCACCAAGCGAGAAGCCAAGGACGGTCACATCTTTCAGGCCCAAAACGTCAATCACATCGAGCATGATGTAGGAAAGATCATCAGGGTTGCTGAGCCAATCAGGGCGCTCAGATGTGCCAAAGCCGGGAGGCGAGGGCATGATCACTTCGAATGTCTTGGCCAATTCATTGACGAAAGCCGCTTCGCGCTCAAGCTGCTCTTCGCTGGCGAGCAAGAACAGCGGGCGGCCCGCACCGCGGCGTTCGACTTCGATCGACAGGCCAGAGGCCTTGATCATTTGGACGTTCCCACTCCCTGACATTTTTTGTCCTTTCTTTTTTAAATGCTTGGTATCGGCTGCTGCCCAACCAGCGTGATGCCATAGCCATCAAGGCCAACGACGGTGCGCTTGGTATTGGACAGGAGAATGATGTTGCGCGCGCCCAGATCAAAAAGGATCTGCGCACCCACGCCATATTGGCGCAATTCATGAATCGGCAGGCTCGATTTTTCGCCCGCCCGTTCGCGCACAGCACGCGAGAGAAGGGTCGGCGAGGGATCACGAATGATCACAATGACGCCGCGGCCCTTTTCAGCGATCATTTTCATGGAAGCTTCAAGTTCGCCGCCACGCACGCGCGCATCACCGCCCGCAAATTGGCTGAGCGTATTATCGCCCAAAGCATCGGCCAAAAGATTGGCTTGGTGCATGCGCACCAACAAAGGCTCATCGCCCGAGATATCGCCGCAGACGAGAGCGAGATGTTCGGCATAGTCAATGCGATTGGCATAGACTTTGACCTGATAGGCGCCACCAAAACGGCTGGTGATCTGCGTTTGTGCAATCACTTCAACCAATTTTTCTTTGCGGCGACGATAAGCAATGAGATCGGCAATCGTGGCGATCTTCAGATCATGTTCTTGGGCAAATTTCACGAGGTCGGGCATCCGCGCCATCGTGCCATCATCATTCATGATCTCGCAGATCACGCCAGATGGGTTCATGCCAGCCAAGCGCGAAATATCGACAGCCGCTTCCGTATGGCCCGCGCGCACCAGCACGCCGCCATCTTGCGCCACAAGCGGAAAAACATGGCCAGGCGAGACGAGATCGGCGCGGCCCATTTTGGGATCAATCGCAACGGCAATGGTGCGGGCGCGATCAGCGGCCGAAATGCCCGTGGTGACGCCTTCCGCCGCTTCAATCGACACGGTGAAAGCGGTTTGGTGCGGCGAGCGATTTTTGGGGGCCATAAATTGCAGGCCCAGTTCTTCCGTGCGCTGGCGCGTGATCGATAAGCAAATCAGCCCGCGGCCATATTTGGCCATGAAATTGACGGCATCCGCATCCGCCTTTTCGGCCGGAATAACGAGATCGCCTTCATTCTCGCGGCCCTCGTCATCAACGAGAATGAACATGCGTCCCTGACGGGCATCTTCGATGACGTCTTCGATCGGCGAAAGAAAGGCAGAATGAGGTGACATGTACCGCCAGCTTGCCGGTTTCCGGCTGTTTGAAGGCAAGGGGCACAAGCCCACGCCTTTGTTGAAGATTAAGGTGCGGCACGGGCCGGGGAAGGGTCAATGGCCCGCACGCGCCGACAAAGACCTGACTTTGCGCAAAACGCAAGCATTTGACTGGGGGCGCAAGAAATCGCATCCTTGGGGGTAAGTTAGGCGGCAGGGCTGATCTGACAGGAAAAGAGCTTTTGGAGGGCGCTTTGAGCGGGTTGATCGAGGCCATACCGGCCCCGGTTGCGGGCTGGGTCGATTTCTGCATGACCTTGGCAGACCGCGCGGGCGCGCCTTTGGCGGCTGATGTCGGGGCGGCGCGGCGCACCATTCTCGAAATGTCGCAGGGCCGCTGCACCTTTGAGGTGGAAGATTCCTCGCTTTTCTATGGGTTTAGAGGTGCTGAGGCGCGGGTTGGCCGGATGAGCCTCAAATTTCTCTCATGGGATTGTGACAGCGCCTGCGAGACGGTGACTTGGCGCAATCACGACCATCACATGGCGCTCCACATTCCCCTGCGCGGGGGCTTTCAGGCCAAGCAGGGTGGCGAATGGGTGGATGTGCCCACCGGCACGGCGCTCGTTGTCTCGGCGGCGGGTGAGACGCGGCGCAAATGGGAAGGCCCAAGCGATCTTCTCAACATTATGGTGGATCGTGATGCGCTCGACCAAAGCGTCACGCGTGAGGCTTTTTCTGGCCCCGATGGCGTGTTGAAATTTCCTGCTCTCACGCTGATTGATTTGAAAGAAGCAGCAACGCTGGCGCGTTTCATTGATATGATCATTCGCGATTTGGAGGCTAAGAATTCAGCCTTTTCCGATTTGGCGGTTGGCCTCGAGGTGGAGCGCGTTTTGCTGCAACTGGTGTTGCGCTCCATGCGCCATGAGGTTGAGCGTCGTCCCATTCACGAGCGCTATCGCATTGTGCCAGCCTATATGCGCCGCGCCGAGCGTTTCATTCGCGAGCATCATAGCGAAGTTTTGGATATGGCACGTATTGCGGATGGCTCTGGCGTCTCCGTGCGCACGTTGCAATATGGGTTTCGCAAATATCGAGGCGCAAGCCCGATGGGCTTTTTGCGTGATGTGCGCCTGTCATCAGCGCGTCGCGCTTTGATTGATGGGCGTGTTGATTCGATTGGTACGGTCGCCTCATCTGTTGGCTATGCCAGCACCAGCCAATTTGCGCGTGATTATCGCGCATCTTTCGGGGAATCGCCCAGTGAAACACGCCGCATGTTACGCGGCTGAGGGAGTGAAAAAATGAAGAAGGTTCTGTCTCTGGCTTGTGTTTCGGTTTGCGCATTGAGCGCGCCTGCTTTCGCGCAGGCTCCCGCCGATTTTTATAAGGGCAAGAATCTCGACATGGTCATCGGCTTTTCGGTTGGTGGTGGCTATGACATTTATGCGCGCACAGTGGCGCGCTATATGGGCGATCATATTCCCGGCAAGCCGCGCATCGTGCCCAAAAATATGACGGGCGCTGGCAGCCGCGTGGCGGCGAATTATGTTTATAATGTCGCGCCAAAAGATGGCACCGTGCTCGCAACTGTCGATCAATCTATGCCGCTTGAACAGGCGGTGGGTGATGCTGGCATTACGATTGATACGCGCAAGTTTACATGGATCGGCAATCCGATTGTTGACAATAATACGCTCGTCACTTGGCATACATCGCCTGTGAAAAATGTAGCGGATGCGCAAAAGATGGAAATTGCCATTGGCGCGACAGGCTTCAACACATCGGCCCAATATCCGCAGGTGATGAATTCGCTGGTTGGCACGAAATTCAAAATCATCATGGGCTATCCGGGCGGCAATGAAGTCAATCTCGCAATGGAGAATGGTGAAGTGGCGGGCCGTGGCTCAAATTCATGGGCCTCGTGGAAAGCCAGCAAGCCAGATTGGGTGCGCGACAAGAAGATGAATATTTTGGTGCAAATTGGTCTCACAAAAACACCTGATTTGCCTGATGTTCCGCTGCTGATTGATCTGGCCAAGACGGAAGATGACCGCTTGGCTTTGCGCCTTGTCTCAGCGCCACCTTCTGTCGGGCGTCCGATTTTCTCCACGCCAAATGTGCCGGATGATCGCACCAAAGCGCTGCGTGATGCTTTTGATGCGACGATGAAAGATCAGGCCTTTTTGGAAGAAGCCAAGAAGAGTGGCCTCGATATCAATCCGATTGGCGGCGCAGAATTGCAGAAAGTTGTGTCAGATATTATCGACACGCCGAAACCCGTGCGCGACCGCTTGGCCTCGATCCTGTCGCTCATTGATCGCGATAAGAAGTGACGATCCAAAGGATCGTCATTGCGAGGAGCGCAAGCGACGAAGCAATCCAGCCCGTCGCGGTATTTTCTGGATTGCTTCGCTTTGCTCGCAATGACGGGCGCATAGAAAAGGAAAAGCAAAAATGAAAAAAACTCTTGCGGCACTTCTCTGCACGGTCGCTCTGTCTGGCTTCGCATTCGCGCAGGATGCTGATTTCTACAAAGGCAAGACCGTCGATCTTTATATCGGCTATGCGCCGGGTGGCGGCTATGACACTTATGCGCGTCTCGTGGCGCGTCATATGGGCAATTACATTCCGGGCAATCCGAATTTTGTGCCGAAAAATATGGCGGGCGGCGGTGGTCGTGTTGTCGCGGGTTATATTTTCAAAATCGCTCCGAAAGATGGAACGGCCATTGCAATGGCGGATCAATCGCTTGTTCTCCAACAAGCCATTGGTGATGCCACGATCCAATTCGACATGAATAAATTTGTTTGGGTAGGCAATCCATCAGCCGATAATAATACGGCTGTGACATGGCACACGACGGGCGTGAAAACCATTCAGGAAGCCACGCAGAAAGAAGTGATTGTCGGCGCGACAGGCCCCAATACATCGGCGCAATTGCCGCAAGTCATGAATGCGATTTTGGGTACCAAGTTCAAAATTGTCTCTGGTTATCCCGGTGGCAATGAAATGAATCTTGCGATGGAAAATGGCGAGATTGGTTCGCGTGGCTCTAATCCGTGGTCCTCGTGGAAGGGCACCAAGCCCGATTGGATTCGGGATAAGAAGATCAATATTTTGGTGCAGATTGGCCTGACCAAAGCGGCTGATTTGCCTGATGTGCCTTTGCTGATTGACCTTGCTAAAAATGATGATGATCGCGCAGTGCTGCGGATGATTTCAGCGCCCGCCACCATTGGCCGTCCGCTCTTTGGTCCGCCAGACATGCCAGCCGCGCGTTTGGCCACTTTGCGCAAGGGCTTTGATGCAATGGTCAAGGATAAGGCCTTTTTGGATGAGGCGGCGCGTGAGCGCCTCGATATCAATCCGGTCTCGGGCGAGGATCTCGCCAAGATCGTTGCCGATATTGTCGCCACGCCAAAGCCCATTGCCGATAAGCTCGCGGCCATTATTGCCGAGCCAAAATAAGGACGCGCCGCCCTTGGGGCATGGGGCGGTTGAGCTTAAACTAAAGTTGACTCTTGGGGCCGCTGCGGCGAGAACAGGGGCCTCGAAAGACCAATAAAGACAGTACTAAGGGAGAAACGGGAATGCTGACGGATCGTCCGGAGGGCAAAGTCGATGATAAGGTTGGCTTTGGCAGCGACGTGGCCGCGCAAATGCTGCGCCGCTTCGGTTTTAAATATGTCAGCTTGAATCCCGGCGCGAGCTATCGCGGCCTGCATGATTCCATCGTCAATCATCTGGGCAATGTCGACCCCTCCATGCTGCTCTGCTTGCATGAAGATCATGCGGTGGGCATTGCGCATGGCTATGCCAAGGCAACGGGCGAGCCGATGGCTTGCGTGCTCCATTCCAATGTCGGCCTGCTGCATGGCTCGATGGCGCTCTACAATGCATGGTGCGATCGCGCGCCGATGTTTGTGCTGGGCGCAACAGGCCCGGTCGATGCGTCTCTGCGTCGTCCGTGGATTGATTGGATTCACACCTCTGCCGATCAGGCGGGCATTATCCGCGATTTCATCAAGTGGGATAACCAGCCCTCTTCCGCCGATGCATTGGTGGAAGCAATGGCACGCGCCAATATTATGACGCGCTCTGAGCCGAAGGCGCCTGTCTATATCTGCTTGGATGCAGGCTTGCAGGAATCAACGCTTGAGAAGCAGCCGGAATGGCCTGATCTCAATCGCCTGAAAGCGCCTGCGCCTGCACGCGCTGCTAAGGCTGATCTCGATGCAGCCGTGAAACTGCTCAAAGATGCCAAGCGTCCTGTCGTGCTGATGGGCAAGACCGATTGGAGCGAAGAAGGTTGGAATGCGCGTATCAAGCTCGTTGAGCGTTTGGGCGCTGTTGTCTTCACCGATCTAAAAAACCGCTCGTCCTTCCCGACCGATCATCCCTGCCATGTGGCAGCACCGTTCAATCAAGTTGGTCGTGCACCCAAGCGCATTGTCGATATTCTTGAACAGGCCGATGTGATTCTGGCGCTGGAATGGACCGATTTGGCGAGCGCATTGCGCATCAAAAAGGGCGGCAAGATTGGCGCCAAGGTCATTGCGAGCGCGATGGATCAATATTTGCACAATGGCGCTCATGCCAATTATCAGGCGTTGCCGGAGTCGGATATTTTCATGGCGGCTTCTGCTGATTCCGTGATTGCTGATCTCAACGCTGAACTGGGTGC
Source organism: uncultured Hyphomicrobiales bacterium (assembly GCA_963923195.1). Lineage (GTDB taxonomy): Bacteria > Pseudomonadota > Alphaproteobacteria > Rhizobiales > Beijerinckiaceae > Terripilifer. Next base: position 7,620 of record CAWUNF010000025.1, read on the forward strand.
TGGCAAAAAGGATTGCTGGCAACAGGCGCAGCGTAAAGAGGTCAAGATTGATCCGACACGCGTGACAATGGATCAATTGGCGGTGAGCCTGCGTGCCGCTTTTGAAGATCCGGATAAGGTTTCGCTGGCGGCCATTTGCCGTGGTTGGACCGCTGATCTGTGGCCCTTCCGTCATCCGCGCGCTTATCTTGGCAAAGATGGCGGCGGTGGCATTGGTTCAGGCCCCTCGCTCTCGGTGGGTGCGGCAGTCGGCAATCTCGACAAGGGTCTCTACACCGTGTCGATCTTGGGCGATGGCGATTTTGCTATGGGTGGCCACGCCATTTGGACGGCCGCGCGTCATCGCATTCCGCTGCTCGTTCTCATCAATAACAACCGCTCTTACTTTAATGATGAGCTGCATCAGGAAACGATTGCGGTGCGTCGTGAGCGTCCGCCGCAGAATCGTTGGATTGGCCAGCGCATTGCTGATCCCGATCTCGATTTTGCGAAATTTGTTGAAGCGCAGGGCGCTGTCGGCATTGGCCCGGTGAAAACACCGGCTGAACTCGATGCAGCGATCAAGCGTGGCGTCGATATTTTGAAAAAAGGCGGTGTCTGCCTGATTGATGTGCATATTGAGCCGGGCGAAGAGCGCGGCGCGGCATCGACCGGACATCGCAACACCTGATATGAAGAGGGGCGCTGCAAGGCGCCCCTTTTTCGCAACAGTCGTGCCGCAAAGGATTCTCTGCCGTGCAACGCCTCACCATTAGTCTCGACGATAATATCGCGGCTGCGATTGATGCTTTTATGGAAAAGCAGGGCTATTCCAATCGTTCAGAGGCTATTCGCGATTTGGTGCGTGATGCTTTGGTGCGCTCAGAAGGGGCTGGCCCCTCGACGCATCGCTGTGTGGCAGCGGTTTCTTATGTCTATGATTATGACGGGCGGGATCTTGCTCTGCGGTTAGACCGCGCCCATCATGACAATCACGACATTACCATTTCCACCATGCGCACGCGCCTTGACCACCATCATTGTATGGAAGTGACCCTGTTGCGCGGCCATACAGATGCCGTGCGGCGCTTGGCGGCGCAGACAATGGCAGAGCGGGGCGTGCATTTCGGCCAGGTCAATCTGGTCCCGATCCAAGATGGCGGCGGCACCCATTCCCATGATGATGACGGCCATCACCACGATCATTCCACACCAGCCCTCTAAGCGCTTTACACGGGCACTGGCGCCGTGCACAATCCTCCTCAATCGGGCGAACACGACCCGTGATGAACAGGGAGGACTTAAGAATGCCCCACGACTTGCCGTCGTTTGAAAATGTCGCGGTTGAACGCGATGGCGGAACGACTTTCATCATTCTGAATCGTCCAGACAAGCGCAATGCCATGTCGCCGCAATTGCACATGGATATGTGCGATGCGCTCGATTGGGCTGAGATGGATGATCAGACGCAGGTGGTCGTGATCACGGGTGCAGGCGGCAATTTCTGCGCTGGCCAAGATTTGAAGCTTTATTTCCGTGGCACAGAAAGCGATCCGAAAGCGCGTGTGCGTGCACGCCGCGCGGCCCATACATGGCGCTGGGATCGTCTCTCCTCATTCCCGAAGGCCACGATTGCAATGGTTCATGGCTATTGCTTCGGCGGTGGTTTCACACCCGTGATTGCATGCGATTTTGCCATTGCAGCAGATGATGCAACTTTCGGTCTGTCGGAAGTCAATTGGGGCATCATCCCTGGCGGGCTCGTTGCTTGGGCTGTGACGGAAGTGATGAATTATCGTGATGCGATTTATTATTCGGTCACGGGTGATCGCTTCTCAGGCAAAGAAGCAGCGGCGATGAAATTCGTCAATAAGTCTGTGCCGCTGGCCAATCTGCGTGCTGAAGTTATGGAGCTTGCGCGCAAGCTTGAAGCCAAAAGCCCGGCTGCGGTGAAATATACCAAGGAATGCGTGCTGTCTCTTATACACATCTGACGCTGCCGACGATTCGATTATCTCAATGCGAAGAGCGATGCGCTGAAGCATGTTGATCCAGAAGGCGGTCGTCAAAAGGCGATGAAGCAATTTTTGGATGACAAAGTCTTCAAGCCGGGCCTTGGCGAATTTAAGCGCTGAGCTTTTGTAACATGAAAGCGGCAGGCCGGATGTTCCGGCCTGCACCTGTTTTAGCTGCATGGAGATGTGCCGTGACGCGTCAGGCTTCATTTTGCGGATTCGTTCTCCTTTATGCGCTCTCATTCGGGCAGGCGTTGCCTGTTGGAGCGGCGGATCAAGCTTTGATTGATGCGGCCAAGAAAGAAGGCCAAGTCACATGGTACACGACGCAAATCATTGACCAATTTGCGCGCCCGGCCGCGCAGGCCTTTGAGAAAAAATACGGCATTAAAGTCAATTATGTCCGCGCCAATTCAAATGAAGTGGCCTTGCGCGTGTTGAATGAAGCGCGCGCGGGCAAAATGCAGGTGGATGTGTTTGATGGCACGGGTGCGACCGCTTCTCTGAAAAGCGAAAAGATCCCAGCCAAATGGATTCCCGAAAGCGCCAAGCGCCTGCCCACCAATTACATTGACCCCGAAGGCTATTGGGTGGCGACAAATCTCTATGTGCTGACGCCGGGCTATAATACTGAACTTATCAAAAAGGGAACGGAGCCCAAAACATTCCAAGATCTGCTCGACCCGAAATATAAGGGCAAGATTGCTTGGAATTCGACAGCCTCATCATCGGCAGGTCCGGGCTTTGTTGGTGTTGTGCTCGCCTCAATGGGCGAGGAAAAGGGCATGGCCTATTTGCGCGAACTCGCCAAGCAAAATCCATCAGGCTTGGCAGTGGCAGCCCGCCAAGTGCTCGATCAGGTGATTGCAGGCGAATATGCAATTGCGCTGAATATTTTTAACAATCATGCAGTGATCAGCGCTGCCAAAGGCGCGCCCGTTGATTGGATTGCGATGAATCCCGCGCTGGCTGTTCTCTCAGTCATTTCTGTCACCAATCAAGCGCCGCATCCCAATGCGGGCCGGCTATTGCTTGAATTTTTGCTTTCCGAAGAGGGGCAAAAAATCTATCGCGATGCGGATTATTTGCCCGTTGATCCCAATGTGCCGCCGAATGATCTCTCGCTGCGTCCAGATGGTGAAAAGTTCAAAGCGATTTATAAGACGCCGGAAGAGATCGATAAGGACATGCCGCGCTGGGCTGAAATTTTCAAAAGTCTGTTCCGGTGAATGAGACATGAGTGAGGTGGCGGTGAAGGGCATGAATGAGGAGACGCGCGGATTTTGGTCGCGTTTTCTGCCGCGTGATGAGCGCGTCATTCTGGTGATGATCGTTGCCGCGATCTTCGCCATTCTCGTTCTGCCGCCGCTGGTTTTTCTCATCAAAGGCGCGCTGACCATCACGCAAGCAGGTGAAACGCGCATTGGGCTTGATCGCTTTGTCAGCGTTTTGGCTCAAAAGGGCATTTGGACGAGCGCGTTTAATTCCTTTGTCTTTGCCCTTGGCAGCGCATTGCTTGCGCTTTTCATTGGTGGCGTGAATGCTTGGCTGGTGGAGCGCACGGACACGCCTTTCAAGCCGCTTGCTTATTTGACGACCATTATTTCACTCGGCACACCCTATGTTCTTTATACAAGCGCGTGGCTTTTGTTGCTCGCGCGTTCTGGCCCCATCAATTCTTGGTATCGCGAATTGACCGGCGAGACAGGTGTCCTTGTCAATGTCTACGGGCTTGGCGGCATGATCCTCGTTGAGGGGCTTTTGTGGTCGCCACTCGTGTTCCTGCTGCTGGGTTCAACTTTGCGCAATTTCAATCCCGATTTGGAGGAAGCTGCGCGCATGAGTGGTGCTGGCACATGGCAGACTTTGCGGCGCATCACCTTCCGCTTGTCGCTGCCATCCGTTC
>CAWUNF010000026.1:0-11349 GCA_963923195.1 uncultured Hyphomicrobiales bacterium
CTCTTAATCAGCGGGTCCTAGGTTCGAGCCCTAGTGCGCCCACCATCGAAGCCTCAAGAAATCAGAGAGTTAGCTGATTTCTTTTTTCCTTTTCAGAACGCGAAAACCCACCAGCGTAAGTTGAGCTTAGCAGCACTTCTGCGCGTTAAGGCGCGTTCATCCATAATTTGGCGTATGGCGGTTTCGTTTTGTCCCTCAATCCAACGAAAGAGGGCACGCTTTCCTGCGATTTCAGTCTTTTCTTATATGATTTCCATGTCTTAGTCTGGGGGCATAACAAAAATGGGGGGAAATCTATGGCGCTCGCACAATCCACACGCATGCAGGTGAAGCCACTTTCCGCTCATACGGGCGCTGAAGTGTTGGGGATTGATCTGCGCGAGGCCATGAAAGATCCGCAAGCGCGTGAAGATCTCAATCGCGCATTTGCGGATCATTGTGTTATTGCCATTCGCGATCAAAACCTGACGGCGCAACAATTTTATGAAGCCGGACAGATTTTTGGTGACATTTTTCCGCAGCACAATTCCCGCTTCTCTGTGCCGGAATGTCCATTGATCCATTACATTTCAAACCAAGATAAGTTTGAAGATGGGCGCGTCTATATTCCTGGTGAGGGCTATCATACTGATCATTCCAATGATGCCGTGCCCCCCAAGGCCACGATGTTGTTTGCCGTGCAATTGCCGAAGACGGGCGGCGATACGCAATTTATCAATATGTATCGCGCCTATGACACGTTATCGCCAGATATGAAGAAGCGAATTGATGGTCTGCAATGTGTGCATGTCTATCAGAGCAAATATAGCGAACGAAAATTGATGGCGCTGGCGGGCGAAAAGAAAACCATTGTACCCAAGCAAGTCGTTCATCCGCTGGTGCGCATTCATCCTGTTACAGGCAAGAAAGCGCTTTATATCAATCCAATCCGTATTGAATCGATTCTTGGTATGAAAGACGAGGATGCGCAAGCTCTGCTCAATGAGCTTTTGGAACATTCTATCGCTCTCAGCAATGAATATCGCCACAAGTGGAATTCAGGGGATGTTGTTATCTGGGACAATCGCTGTTTGATGCATAAAGCCAATGGCGATTATCCCGTCGAAGAAGTGCGCTATTTGTATCGGCTCATGGTTAAAGGCGAAGCTCCCGTCTAAGGCACGGCAGAGAGCCCTCAATCATGTTTCTCTCTCTTCTTGAATGGCAGACGATGGGTGCGGCGCAAATGCCGCTCGCACAAATGCAGGAGCGGCAGATAAATCCGCGACCCGTTCTGGTTCGTCATTACCAAACAGAAGGTGTCGCTGAAGATCAAATGATCTGGTCTGAATATGATGAGCGCCCCAATCAAGTTGATCTGCCACAGATGCGATTCACTATTTTGCAGCAGACGCAAGAAGTTGGCCAGAATGGGCCTTTGCAGACGCCTTTTGTCTATCTCGTTCATACAGATATCGGCGAAGAATTGCTCGATGAATATAATGCTTGGTATGGCGAGGAGCATTTACCACGCCTTGTGAAAGTGCCTGGTATTTTGCGCGCACGTCGCTTCACAGCATTGTCGGGCGCGCCTCAATTTCTAACAGCCTATGACCTGACAGATCGTCACGCGTTTGAAAGCCCGGAAGGGCTTGTGGCGCGCAAAACACCTTGGACGGAAAAAATGCGCTCGCAATTTAAAAATACGCGGCGCATCATGTGTCAGCTTTGATTTTAAGGACGCAACAAGACGTCCTGAACACAAGAAGCGGGGGGAGAGATGAAAGCATATTTTGCAGGCGCATTGAGCGTCTTGTCCTTGCTTGTTCTGGGGGTCTCTTCGGTGCAGGCACAGACTTGGCCGGTTCAAAACATCACGATCGTTGTGCCCTTTACACCGGGTGGCTCAAATGATGTGACGGCCCGTTTGCTTGCCCCCGAATTGCAAACGCGACTTGGTCAATCCGTCATTGTTGAAAATAAGCCAGGAAGTGGTGGCTATGTTGGCGTTGGTGCTGTCGCGCGTGCAAAGCCAGATGGCTATACGCTGCTGATCAGTTCAGCCTCTAGCCATGTTTTCGCTAATCTGACAAAGAAAGACGCAAATTACGATCCACGCAAAAGTTTTGATGCGATTGGTCTTATCAATGATGTGCCTTTGGCTTTGAGCATCTGGCCGGGGCTTGGTGTGAAAAGTCTTGCTGATCTTGTTAATGCTGCCAAGTCACGACCTGATGGTCTTTTTTTTGGATCCAGTGGAACGGGAAGCAGCACGCATTTTGCGGGCGAGCTTTTTGCGATGAAAACAGGATCTAAGCTTACGCATGTGCCTTATCCGGGAGGTTCACAAGCGCTTACCGATCTCATCAGTGGGCGTATTCAATTGGCTTGGCTGACTTTGCCAACAGCCAGTGCGCAGGGTGAGGCTGGCACGATTCAGAATCTCGGCATTACATCGCAAGAGAGAACCTCTGTGTCGCCTTTGCCAACCGTCATGGAATTGGGTCTGCCGGGTTATTATGTGGGTTCGTGGACGGGTCTCTTTGCACCGCAGGGAACGAGCCCCGCCATTCGCGCGCGCCTTGCTAAAGAATTGCGTGAGATCGTTGCTGATCCCTCTTTCCAGAAGCGTTTGGTGGATATTGGTTCTGTGCCAGCCTGGAAGGGGCCGGAGCAAACGGATGAATTCATCCGCGCTGAATTCGCACTTTGGGAGCCCGTGGTGCGCAAGGTGGAGGCCCGCTAAGGCGTTTTGAAAGCTGGCTTAAGCTTTACGCATGATGGCGGCTGGTCATCTGCCTGTTCAGCCGGTGGCAAGTGATGCTTTGAACCAGCATGACGCGACGCATGCATATAAACCTCTAGAAGGGCTCTAAAAACGCGTTGGTCTTGGCCCATCTCAAGACAAGATCGCTTCTCTGAAGACAATGTCGTGAAAGGCAATGGGTTTACGCCCAATTGCGCAAAGCAAATTTCGCGTCGCAGCGCATAATTTGTTGCGCTGCATCTTGCGCCAAAGTCGTAGAAGATTCCGTCATCGAGTCTAATTGACTCTTTGCCTCAATGACTTGAGCCTAAAATGAAACCGCGTTTCAAAATGCGGGACATGGGAGGACACTCGGTCATGAACATCGCCACCGGCGCGTCGCAGGCGTCTCATAAGCCCCGCAAGCAAGATGGTCTCATTGTGGGGATCGATACGGGTGGCACGTTCACCGATATTGTTGTTCTGCATCCTGATGGGCAGGTCACGATCAACAAATCTCCAACGACGCCCAAAAATTTCTCGCAAGGTGTGATTGATGCCGTGGGTGTCGCGGCCGAAAGTTTGGGTCTCACGCCACAAGAATTTCTTTCTCGTGTCTCTATGTTCAAACATGGCACGACAGTCGCCACCAATGCTTTGATCAATCGGCGCGGAGCGCGCGTGGGTCTTGTCACCACACGTGGCTTTGAAGATACGGTTTACATTATGCGCGCCATTGGTCGCGTGGATGGTTTGGATGACATGGAAATTAAACATGTCACCAATGTCACCAAGCCCAAGCCCTTGGTGGATCGCCCTCTCATTCAAGGCGTTTTTGAGCGTGTCGATTATAAGGGCGAAGTTGTTGTGCCGCTCGATGAAAAGGGTGTGCGCGAGGCTGTAAAGCAGCTTGTTGATGTTGATAAGGTGGAAGCCATTGCTGTTTCCTTCCTCTTTAGCTGGATGAATCCAGATCACGAAGATCGTGTGCGCGCGATCATTCAAGAGCTTTATCCTGATCGCAAAATTCCAGTCACGCTCTCGCATGAGCTCGCGCCGCAAATGGGCGAATATGCGCGCACCAATACATCTGTCGTGAATGCCTTTTTGTGGAATACGATTGATGAATATGTGACGGGCCTCAACCAAAAGCTCGCAGATCGTGGTCTGCCGGATGATATTATGGTCATGCAGGCTAATGGTGGCATTGTCCGCCCTGAGCAAATGACGGGCGTTGGCACGCTACAATCAGGCCCGGCAGGCGGCATGATTGCAACATCCTTTGTCGCGCAAGTTTTGGGTCATCCCAATGTCATCACGGGTGACATGGGCGGAACGAGTTTCGACGTGGGCCTGCTCACTGATCATCGTTTGAGCCATGCGCGCGAGCCCATTGCCGAGCGTTTCCGCTTGCTGCAGCCCATGATCAATGTGGAATCGATTGGCGCGGGTGGTGGCACCATATCGCGTATTGATCCGGTTACAGGCCGCTTGCTCGTCGGGCCCGATAGTGCTGGCGCTGATCCGGGGCCTATCGTCTATGGCATGGGCGGGACGCATGTCACAGTCACCGATGCCAATGTTGTGCTGGGCTATATTGATCCTGATTATTTTTTAGGGGGCCGTCGCAAGCTCGACAAACGTGCCGCTGAAGCAGCAATGGATAAGCAAATCGCTTTGCCGCTCAAACTTTCGACAGTCGAAGCAGCAGCGGGCATTTACGACATTATCAATAGCAAAATGTCTGATTTGATCCGCAAGCAAGTGGTGCGTGCGGGCCATGTGCCAGAAGAATATGTCATCTATGCATTCGGGGGCGCAGGCCCCTTACATGCTGCGGCCTATGGTGCAGAATTGGGGATCAATCAAGTTTATATTTTCCCCATGTCGCCGGTCTTCTCGGCCTTTGGCGTAGCAGCATCTGATGTCGTGCACACCACGATGCGCACACGTCATTTGACAGCACCCATTGATATGAACGCTTTATCACGCGAGATGGAAGCCATTGAGCATGACCTTGCCAAAATCATGGCTGAAGAAGGTTTTGGCAAAGATCGTATTCTGTTCCGGCGCACGCTCTATATGCGTTACACACGTCAGGTGAATGAAGTTGCCATTGAAATTCCCAATGGTGATTTGCGTGATTCTGATCGCCCTCTGATCGAAAAACTCTTCAACGCGCGTTATGAAGATATGTATGGCGCAGGCGCAGGCCATGCAGAAGCCGGCATTGAAGTCATTTCTATTTCGATTGATGCGATTGGCTCAACGGTGAAACCTAATTTGCGCAAACATGCTTTGGTGGGCGCAGATTCATCAAGTGCCCGTAAAGGCACACGCCGCGCTTGGTTCACCGGTCGCAATGCCGGATGGCAAGATGCTGTGATCTACGAATATACGGCACTCAAACCCGGCAATGAATTGCGTGGCCCGGCCATTATTGAAACGCCTTTCACAACTGTTGTCGTGCCTGAACATCACCAAGCCTATGTCGATGAATATTTGAATATCATCCTGCGCCGATAGGAGGGGATTATGATCTCCAGAGCTGTCTTGCGGTCTCAAGCATGTTTGGCTGGGCTTTTATCATTGCTCTTGATAGGGCCAGTTTCAGCGCAACAAGCGGTGTCTTTCGCGGGTAAGAAAATATCAGTCGCCATTGGCTTTTCACCGACAGGTGTTGGCTATGACACATATGGGCGATTGCTGGCGCGCTATATGCCAAAATATTTGCCCGGCAATCCAAATATGGTGCCTGAAAATAAGCCGGGCGCTGGTTCTCTGACGCTGGCCAATCAAATTTATAATGCGGCTGCGCGCGATGGAACAGAAATCGCACTCATTGGGCGTGGCGTGCCGATGGATCCTCTGCTCGTTGGTCCTTCATCACCTGCCAAATTCGATGCCACAAAATTTGGCTGGATTGGCAGTATGAATAATGAAGTGGCGGGCTTTTTCATTCGCAGTGGATCGCCCGCACAAAATACGAAAGACCTCCTCTCAGGCAAATCGATCCAAGTGGGTTCAGCAGGCGCCGGCAGTGACATGCAGGTGTTTGCGGTGGCTTTAAATGCAGTCTTGAACACCAAACTTAATATTATCGCGGGCTATCCGGGCATGAATGAAATCATCCTCGCGATGCAACGCAGTGAAGTGGATGGTGCTGTTGGCTATTCATGGAGCACGGCACGTGTGGGCTCTGGACCGCAGCTGAAAAGCGGTGAGTTTAAAATCATCATGCAGCTCGCGCTCGAAAAGCATTCCGAATTGCCCGATGTGCCATTGGTTTTGGACTTGGTGAAGACTGAAGAAGATCGCGCCTTGTTCAATTTGATCTTCGCCCGTCAGGCGATGGGTCGCCCCGTTGTGGCACCGCCCGGCCTTGATCCGCGTGTCTTGGCAGCCTTGCGCAAGGGCTTTGATGAGACGCTCAAAGATAAAGAATTTTTGGCCGAGGCCGATCGCATCGGACTTGAAATCAATCATGTGAGCGGCGCTGATGTCGAGGCTCTCGTGAAAAAACTCTATGCGCTGCCGCCATCAGTTTCCCAGCGCGCCCAGAAAATTCTCGCACAATAAAGGGAATGGTTCCGTGAACATTGATCCGATCCGTTATGAAATGTTCGTTCACCGCTTGATGAATATTGCAGAGGAAGGCCGTATTGCTCTGCAGAAAGTCTGCGCTTCCCCCATCGTTGTGCAGGGCGGTGAATGTATGGCGAGTTTTTATGAGGCAGATGGAACAACCATTATGTCTGCCTCTGGCCATTTGCGCTTTTCTGCGGGTTGCGAAGACGCTGTTAAAAAAGTCATCGAATATTATTCAGAAAATCCCGGCATTCATGATGGCGATCAATTCTTCATGAATGATCCCTATATTGCCTCGACCCATGTCTATGATGAAATGATCGTCAAGCCGATCTTTGCGAACGGGGAATTGATCGCTTGGACCGCCTCCATGACGCATACAGCAGATACGGGTGGATTGTTGCGCGGGGGTGCAACCGAAATTTTCCATGAAGGTGTGCGCTCTTGTGGCATTAAACTCATGGAAAAGGGCGTTTTGCGGAATGATATTTTCCGCAATCTCACAGAGCAATGCCGTGATCCGGAATATGTTGGGCTTGATTTGAAATCGCGCATTGCGTCCAACAATGTTTGTGCACGTGGCTTCTTGCAGCTCGTTGAAAAATACGGCCTCGATTTCGTTCGTGCAGCTTGTAAAAAGCTAAATGAAGATTCTGAGCGTATGGCGCGTGCGCGTCTGGCCTCTTTGCCTGATGGTACATGGCGTTCAAAAGTCTATACGACAGCCACCAATATCACGACGGGTGAGCCACGTGTCATCACCGTCTGTTGCACTATGACGAAAAGTGGCGACAGCGTGCATTTCGATTATGATGGCACCAGTGAGCAGAATGATGATGCAACCAATTCCACTTATGTGGGCTCATGGGGGCAATTATTTGTGGCGCTGACGAGCCAATTATTCTGGAATATTCCTTGGAATGGCGGCATGACGCGGCCAACCAAACTCAGCATTCCTTATGGTACAATTTTAAATTGTCGCTATCCCGCAGCTTGCGGTGGTGCATCTGGCATTGGCGCCTTTCTCACATCAGCTGCCAGCGCCTGTATTGCGCGCATGCTCTATGCGGCGGGCTTGCAGAATGATGTGAATGCAAGCTGGTATGGCGGCGGCTCTGGCAGTGGTGGATTTAACACAGGTGGCCCCGGCATTATGTATGGCGGCACCAATCAGCATGGCTATCCAGTCGGGCAGGGGATTTACGATATGCATGGCGCGGGCTTCGGCGCGGCCCCTTATCGTGATGGCGTGTCAACAGGTGGGCATATGAACAATCCCACGGTTGGTATTTCCGATATTGAAAATATCGAAATGCAATATCCGATGATGTATCTGTCGCGCAATCACATGCAAGATTCCGGCGGGTTTGGAAAATATCGCGGCGGCATGGGTATGCAGCGCATTATCTTGGCGCGCGGATCAAAGAATCTCAATGTTAATTACTCGCCCTATCATGGCATCCCAGGTGGTTGGGGCCTGTTTGGTGGTTATCCTGCCGGCATTGGTGGTGATAAATATCGGCTTGATCCATCCAATCTCAACGAGCAATTCAGCAAGTCGCGTTATCCGGTTGAACTCACCTCTGTGCCTGAATGGGGTGAGATTGTTGCCCCTGATTTGCCTCCGCTTAAGCGTCTGCCTGTGCCGGAAGGCTCACTCTTGGTTGATCCCGTCATGGTCGGATCTGGCTATGGCGATCCGCTTGAGCGCGATCCAGCAAAAGTGCTCGACGATATTTTCAACAAGGCTGTCTCGCAGAAATTTGCGAAAAAAGTCTATGGCGTTGAATTGAAAAATGATGGCCATGAGGTTGATCTCGCTGCCACACAAAAATTGCGTGACAAAATGCGCAATGATCGGCTGTCGACAGCCAAGCCTGTGAAAGATGGAGCGCCGCGCGGAAAAATATCCGACAATAATCGCCGCGTGATGCGCATTCATGAAAATCTCGATATTTTCGACACAGGACATGGCTTCCGCATTGGTTGCCGCTGCTGCAAAGAAGATTTCGGCCCAGCAGAGGGCAATTATAAAGAGGCCGCGCTCTATCGTGTGACCGCCAAAGATGCGATTACGGATTTGCCGCCACCCGCTGGTCGTTCCTCGCTTGGTCATTATGTCGAATATTTCTGCAAAGGTTGCGCCACGCAGCTCGATGTAGAAACCTATGTGCCCAAAACCGATGGCGACAAAGTTGTGCCGGTTTGGGATATTCAAATCTCGCCAGCAGCCATTGCCCATGCGGCTGCTGCTCATCCGTAAGGAGCAAGATCATGGCGCGCATTTTGCCGTGCTTTGAGGCTTTCATCGAAGATCTGCGCGGCATCTGGGCTCAATTCCCAGATGATCAAAGTCGGATGGAAGCAGCACGAGAATCTTTGCGCGCCTTGATTGCGGATGATTCATTATTGGCGCATTCGCGACATTGGCCTGACACTGTGGGGCAAAATCTTTTGCTTCATGAAGATGAGAAATTTGGTTTTGTCGTGAATGCGGTCGTGCGCCCAGCAGGATATAAGGGCGGCGTCCATGATCATGCGGGTGCTTGGGTGCTTTATGGTGTCTTGGATGGAGAAGAAACGCTGGAGCGTTTCCGTCGTCTGGATGCAGGTGATCAACCGGGCTATGCTGAGGTTGAAATGATATCCGCCACCAAAGGCACGCGGGGCTCTGTTGATATTGTTCCACCCTTCGATATTCATGCTGAACAGGGTGGGCCGGGGCGTTCATCGGCGATGATTGTGCGCTCACAAAGATTGGTGGGCAAAGTTTTGCAAAATGGCTATAAGCCCGATGAGAAATCTTATGTTCAGCGCTCTGGACCTCAACAGGTACCTTTTGCTCTGACGGTTTGAGAGTTATTTGCTTGGCCCCGGCAAGCCAGAAAAAGAATCCCTCTTCCTCTGGTGAGGAGCGATATCAAATTGAGGGCATCAGCAATGCTGTTGCGCTTTTGAGGGGCTTTTCACGTCAAAATCCATCGCGTGCGCTTGCGGATTTGGCGGCTGAAGTGGGCATGTCTGAAACGCTCGCCCGTCGCACATTAGAGACATTAGCTCAGCATGATTTTATCACATCGCTCGGCGATGATTGTTATGAATTGGGCTTTGGCTGGTTGAGTTTGGCCGATATTCGTCGTCGCCAAGTGGGTTTGCGGCAAATTGCTTATCCGGTGATGCGCGCTTTGCGCGATCGGTTGAATGAGACCATTATTTTGAGCATTCGCTCCGGCTTTCGGCGCATCAGCATTGATCATGTCGAGAGTGGTCAGTCGATCCGCCGCACGGCGCAATCTGGCTTTGAAACGCCGCTCCATATTGGCTCAGCGGGAAAAGTTTTACTCGCAGGCTTAAATGAAAGTGAGCTTGATCATTATTTTACACAAGTGCCTTTGCGTGCGTTTGATGGCGCCGGGAAAATCGATCAAAAAGAACTTTTGGCAGAGATTGGTGCCATTCATGAGCGTGGCTATTCCATTGCTTTCCGAGAAATCACCGCTGATGCCGCGGCTTTGTCAGCTCCCCTTTATGATCATCGGGGTGCAACCTGTGGAGCTTTGACCGTGTCACTTCCCGCGGATCGCTTCTCCGATCGCTTACGTGCGCAATGTATTCGTGAATTGTTGAAAGCAACTGATGAAATCTCAACGCATCTAGGATTTTCAGCGCAAATATTGGTGCGAAAGAAAGGCCATAGATGAGCCGCACTCGCACGATATCCAGCGCGAAATCTGTTGAATTGGTGTCGACTGTTGAGCGCGCTGCACTTGTTCTTTCAGCGTTCCGAAAGTCATGGGATTTTTTGACGCTGTCAGATGTGGTAGAAGATACAGGTCTGACCAAGCCAACCGTTTTTCGTATTTTAACATCTCTCGTAGCGGAAGGTCTCGTTTTTCAAAATGAAGCCAATAATACTTATGGTCTTGGCTTTTTGAATTTGCGTCTTGCGGATGTGTTCTTGTCGCATCAATCTTTACGGCAACAAGCTTTGCCAATCATGCAAGACCTATTTGAGCAATTGAATGAAAATGTCATTTTAAGTGTGCGTGATGGTGCGCGAACTTATGATTTAGATATTTTGGAGAGCACGCAGGTGATTGTTCCCTCACAGACATGCGGGCTTGCTATTTCTTTGCATGAATCTATCGCGGGACGAGCTTTGTTGGCGGCCGCGTCACGCGAAGATCAGGCGACTTATCTCAAACATTATGCGCGCAAAATTGCATCTCTGCCGGGAGGCGAGAAAAAGTTGCGTCAAGATTTGCGGCAAATTGAGGCTTCTGGTTATGCCTCGGCAGCAGGTGGGATTCTGCTCGGTGGGCATACAATCGCGAAGATCTTTGCGCACGGAGCTGCGGCTTTGTCCGTAAGCTTTCCGCTGGCACGTTTTTCGGACGAGCTTGAGAAGCGAGTGATTGAGCTTCTATCAGATGCTGTTCAAGCGGTTGAATCAACTAGCGAGCCTAACTAGTTCTTTTGGTTTTCCTTGAGTAAATTCAGAAAATCTCTTGTGCGCTCTATTCTGTTTAGAATGTTGATCATATTTTTGGTTGTTTGAGCAAGTGATGATGAAGAGCACGTGTGCCAATAAAGACGTGTTCTTGATCTTCCATTACCACTTTCGTCATAGCCTCGGGCATGACCGGGACATTCTTTGGAATGATCCAGCTATTGGCATCGCTTGGCCTATTCGTGATGTGGATACAATTCTGTCTGAGAAAGACAAGCGTCTGCCGATGCTCTCACATTTGAAGTGATGTTTTAGCGTTTCATATTTTTCAGCTCTTCATAAAATCGCTGCGCACCAGGGTGGAGCGGGACATCTCGTGGGGTTGAAAAACTATCTTCAAAGACTTGTGCAATATCACCCTTGAAACCTGTATCCTCCCAATGGATCTGGTCCTGTCGGGCAGCAAAAGAGGCAGCTATGTCATAAGCCAATTGCTCGGGCAGATTTTCATGGCAGTAAAGCGGCCAGCCACTGTAATCGATGCAGGCGTGCTCCTGTTTCAAATATTTGAAGAGATGCGTCGGAA
>CAWUNF010000027.1:0-11211 GCA_963923195.1 uncultured Hyphomicrobiales bacterium
CGATCCAATTGCGCCTGCAACAACCCAAGTCGTGAGATCAGGACCGAGATGACGCTCTGCAAAGAGGATAATATCAAAGCCGGCTTTTTCTGCCGTGAGCATCATGTCCAGACCAAATTCAAATTGCTTGTCTTGTCGACCGTGCGGGAGAGGGCCGCTCGCTTCCAGCACTGCTTGCGCAATTTCAGGCGAGCCAACCGTGACATGGCCATTGGTTCCATAAAGGCCAAATTGCATTTTCTTCTTCCTTAACTTTGCTGATCTAGAATTTGTTTCACCCGCGTCTTAATAGAGGGCGGCGCCGATTCCATTTTCATCATGACATCGCGCATGCGTGGGCCATCAAACCAGCGTGTTTCGACATTGGTTTTTTCCGCCTCGCTCAAAAATTGTGGATCACGCATCGTGGCCTCAAAAGCTTTTGAGAGAAATTCCGCGCGATCTTTGGGCACATCTGGGGGCGCGAGAATGGGCCGACCGAGCGCTAATTGTGCGAAAAGCAATTCTAGAGATTGGCGGCCCGCATCATCTGTGGCGAGTTCCAGTGCATTGGGCACATCCTTATATTTGGGATGTCGTGTGAGACCCATTTGCAAGACCACATTGAGCTTGCCCTCGCTGAGAGGTTGTCCAAATTGTGCGCCCAAAGTTGAGACGAAAATCCCACATGAGCCGTGCAATTCGCCTCGCTCCATTGCTGTTGTGCGAATTTGTGCTCCGCCTGAATAGCCCGGAATAGTTTTGAACCGCGTTCCAATCACAGCATTCATGCCGAGAGGAAATGTGTGAGAATTTGAACCGACACCGGCTGTGCCAATGATGACATCGCGTGATTTCAAATCCTGAACGGATTTAATGCCGGTTGTGTGCCAGACAGAACATGTATCGGCTTCTTCATTCATATTGCCGATAAAAGTGAATTTGAGATTTTCGAATTTAGTGTGCTGGTCTCCCACGGCAGCAAGCAAGAAAGTGCTGGACGCCAAAAGTCCCATCACTGTTCCGTCTTTTTTCGACAGGCCGTAGAGATTATTGGCAGCAACAATGCCGCCGCCGCCCGGCAGATATTGAACGGCAAAGGGTGGATTGCCCGGAATATGGCGACCAAAATGGCGCGTCAGCAGACGCGCATACATGTCATATCCGCCGCCTGGTCCAGAGGCGACGATAAAACTGATCGTCTTATCAGCAAAAAACTGCCCAGCATCTTGTGCGAGCACGTGTGAAGATGTGACGCAAGCAAGGCCAAATAGGCTATTGCGCGCGATGGTCCCCCAGGACATCGGCCTTCCTCCCCTTTATTTTTATATGATCATTAAAAGCGGTGAATGCGATCATGGCAAGGAAAAGCTTAATCACTTGCATTCTCATGAGTATTTTCGCCTGTGGCATCACTGGCCTTGGCGACCACATCGGCTGGAAATGTGTAGAGGCGCGCGATTAAGGCATGTATCTCTTCTCCCGTCATCGGACGGTTCAGATCTAGCCTTTGCCTTTGTGCATCGCTGATGAGCTGGGGGTCGCGCATAGCGGCATCAAATCCGCGACGCAAAAGTGTGACAAGTTCTTGTGGCGTGCCGGGGGGGAGCATGAAAGGGCGCCCCATTTCCTGCCGGGCAAAGACCAATTCAAGAATTGCTTTTTGCTCGTCATTTTTAGCTAGATCAATAACAACGGGCACTTGCGGAAAAAGGGAATGCGGGCGCAGCGAGTCTTGCAGCAAAACTTTCACTTCGCCATTGGTAATCCAATCCGGCTTGCTGGTGACAATGCTGGAATAATGATAGCTCGCAGTGCCATCTAATTCGCCGCGCTCAATGGCAAGGGCAATATCGCCCGTGCTTTTATAGCCCGCGATGAGTTTGAAACGCGTGCCTAAAACTTTGTTCATGACATTGGCAAAAACGACATTGCCAGAGGTGGGGCCGCCGCCACCCACCAGCAATTCTCGATGAAAGACATCATCAATGCGGTCAATGGCAACTGTCTTCCAAGCCAGAACGAGGCCGACTTCGGCATTCATACTCCCAATCCAAGCATAATAGCGCGGATCAAAACGCACACCTTTCGATTTGAAGAGATCAGCGGTTGCGGTGCCGCCGCCCACTGTGCCAATGGCTGTGCCATCTTTGGGCGCGATTTCATAAATATAATTCGCCGCTTTCAAACTTCCAGCACCCGGCATATTGCGGATTATAATAGTTGGTTGTCCGGGAATGAAGCGCGGATAATGAACAGCGAGCAGGCGCGCATAAACATCATATCCATCGCCAGCACTGGCGCCGGCATAAATGTTCAAAGTTTTACCTTTAAAATAGGGCTCGTCCGCAACAGCAGGAGCTTTCAAACCTAATATGGCAAAGACAATGGCACATTTTAATGTGGCTATATTTTTCATTGTCTGTGCCATGATAAGGTTCCTGCTCTATTTTTAGGGCTCAATGATGCGTTTGGCTCGATCAATCACTTCTTTTGATGAACTGTGCACGCGTTGCACGACTTCTTGTAGCTTTTCACCCGATGAATAAGTAATGCCAATGCGGATGCGCTCTGCATCAGCCAAAAGATCCTTGTCTTTCATAGCTGCGGTGAATGCTTGCCTTAAAATAGCAACAGCCTCGGCATTCGTGTCTGGTGGCACGACATAAGAGCGACCAAAAAGTTGCTGGCTTAAAACCAGTTCAACAGCTTTGCGGTCTGTTTCATTTTTAATGAAAGACCAAATCTGCGGAACGCCCATTTTTGTCAGTTCTGGTTCAGGATCAATGCCGTCTTGCACCAAAATTTGGATCGATTGGTCGCGCAACCAATCGGGCTTTTGAGATTTTAAGCTGGACCAATCAAACCCGCACATGCCTGCTGCTTCACCACGTTCAATGGCAAGCAAAATATCGCTGGTGCCTTTATAGCCGCTGATAATATCGAATTTTGTTCCTGTTGCATGATTATGGAGTGCCGCATAATCGCGCGTGGCACCACCTGCTTGGCTTGCTGCCATAATGGTCTTGTTCGCCATTGCATCTGCATAGGTCTTAATTGGACTGTTTTTATGTGTGACGCAGATGCGTGTGCCGCTATCGGCTGTGCCAATATAGATGAATTTGGTTGGATCAAATAAAGTGCTCGCGCGCTCATCAAGCAGACGTCCCATAATGGCGCCTGGCATGAGAGCGCCGATCACCGTTCCATCTTTTGGGGCCATTTTATTGAGATGACCGCCTGCAATGGCGCTGCCCGCACCGGGCATATTGCGCGCAATAATATTTGGCGTGCCAGCAATATATTTTCCGATATGTCGGGCCACGAGGCGCGCATAAATATCATAGCCGCCGCCAACATCCGCGCCGATCAGCATTTCAATATTTTTATTGGCGTAATAATCCGCGCTTAAAGCTGGCGTTGCGCTACAAAGCGCCAAAAGACAGAAAGTTTGCGCGATTCTTTTCATATGCGCGCCTCCAAAGAGGCCTGCGCGCCCGCCACAAATTGCGCCTTAAGGCTCAGGCGCAAAAGCCCCCAAAAGGCGAGGTACAATATGGATTTCGGCACGATGATCCCCCAGAACATCGGCATGACCCCCCGTTTTATTTTTGAAATTAAGGCGCACAAAATCGGCTTTGGCAAGACAATCTGTCCTGTTGCACTGCGCAAAGACAAGCATCGCCCGGTTTCCAAGGCAGGTGGTCTCCGGGCTTCATACCAAAGGCTTGTTTTCACCGTTGAGATCGGCAAGATGCGCCCGATTTTGAGATTGAGGATATGATGACCTCTGTGACGAAAGTAGATGCGGAGAAACTCCGACGCTTTGCGACCGCTGTTTATGAGAAAGTTGGCCTGTCAGCCGCAGATGCCAAACTATGTGCGGATTCTCTGGTGCAGGCGGATCTTTCGGGGCATCAGTCGCATGGTGTCTTGCGTCTGTCTTGGTATGCGGCGCGTTTACAGGCTGGTGTTTGTGATGCCAAAGCGCAGCCCATTCTCGCACTAGATGCGGGCGCGCTTGCTGTGATCGACGGTCATGAGGCGATGGGGCAGGTGGTTGCAGCCAAGGGCGCACAAGAGGCCATTGCGCGCGCCAAACAACATGGCATTGCCGCTGTCGCCATGCGCCATTCCAATCATTTTGGCACAGCCTTTTATTTCACTCTCATGGCGGCGCGCGCAGGCTGCATTGGCTTTCTTTCCACCAATGCAAGCCCTGCAATGGCACCTTGGGGCGGGCGCCAAAAAGTGCTCGGCAATAATCCTTTTTCTTGGGCCTGTCCTGCCGGTCGTCATGCGCCAATGGTGCTTGATATGGCCAATACAGGTGTGGCGCGCGGAAAAATCTATCTTGCCAAGCAAAAGGGTCTGTCCATTCCGCTGGGTTGGGCAATCAATGCGCAAGGTGCGCCGACGAGCGATCCGACAGAAGCGATTGAAGGCATTATTTTGCCAATGGCAGAGCATAAGGGCTATGCCATCTCGCTGATGATGGACATGCTCTCAGGTGTTTTAACGGGCAGTGGTTTTTCCACGGATGTGTTTGGGCCCTATCAAGCCAAGAAACGCAGTGGTGCTGGCCATTTCATGATCGCCATCAATA
This sequence comes from uncultured Hyphomicrobiales bacterium, assembly GCA_963923195.1. Lineage (GTDB taxonomy): Bacteria > Pseudomonadota > Alphaproteobacteria > Rhizobiales > Beijerinckiaceae > Terripilifer. Next base: position 4,586 of record CAWUNF010000027.1, read on the forward strand.
TTGAAGCGATCCAGCCACTTGATCAATTCAATGCACGTGTTGAGGATTTGATTGCGCGCATGAAAAATGTACCCAAGGCGGAAGGCTTTGAAGAAATCTTTTATCCCGGCGAAATGGAAGCGCGACAAGATATTGAAAATCGCAAAAACGGTCTGGCTTTACCCACTGATACGCTGAGCGATCTCGAAACGCTCGCCAAAAGCTTGGGCCTTGCCGAGTTTTTGCCTTTTTAGCGCTCTTTAACTGTCGATGATCTCACGCTCGCGACAGGTCGTGCGGCGCATATCGCGACGATAACTACGATCATCAAAGGGTGTTGCACGATGCATGGTCGCAAGATTGTCCCAGATGAGAATATCGCCAAGCCGCCATTTATGCGCATAGATAAAGCGCTCTTGCGTGGCGAAGGCGATCAGCTCGTCGATCAAAGCGCGCCCCTCATTCTCCGGCCAGCCAACAATATTTTGCGCATGAGAGGCGAGATAAAGCGCTTTGCGGTTTGAGGGTGCATGGAGATGCACAATGGGGTGACATGCGGGTGGGCGTGTCGCGCGCTCTTCTTCGGTTGGTTGCGGGCCGCCGCCCAATACGCGGCTATACCAATAAGAATGTTCGACTTTGAGATGTTCAATCTCTCTTTTGCGCGTATCTGGTATCGCCTCCCAGACCGCACGCATATCTGTAAATTCCGTGTCCGCCCCAGAGGGTGGCACCAGATGAGCGGCGAGCAATGAATAAGTCGCGCGCACATCATAAAAGCTCATATCTGTGTGCCAGAGACGATTGGCGCGCTTATAGGCAAGGCGTCGATCATCATCTGAATAAATCTCTCCCACTTCATCAAGATTGCTTTGGTCGAGAATTTCAGGGTGCGGAATACGAATTTCTGTACCTGAAATTTTCGGCGCTTTGCCGCGTTGAAGGGGGCCAAATTTGGCGCTGAAAGCAATATGCTCATCATTGCTGGGCGGGGCATCATGGCCAATCACGCAGACGACATATTGTGCGGCAATCTCTTTAATTTGCGCAAATGTTGCTTCATCCATTGGCTTGCGAATATCCAGCCCGTGAATCCGTGCAGCATAGAGTGGATGGAGCTTTTCAATCTCAATCGTCATGGCCGTCTCAATGGGCTTTCTTGCGCAAGGGCATGATGATTTCGTCGCGAATCTTATGCAATTCAGAAATGAGCGGCGGGAATTTGAACAAAAGCAGTTCAATTCCCATTTCGCGGAAGGCTTCAATCTGATCGCGGACTTGATTGGGTGTGCCCACACAGCCTGCTTTCACAGCCGGGCCTACGCGTTTCATGATTTTGCGCATATCCGTTTCAGCACTGGTTGGCGTGATGAGTTTGAGCGCGTGATCCATCGCTGCTTCGCGCGTCTCGCCAAAACAGATGAAAGGATTGAAAGCAAAGCGCACATGACGACCTGTTTTGGCCGTGCGCTCACGCATAGCATCCATAGAGATGCGCAAGCTTTCCATCACAGCCTTTGTGTCAGGGGCTTCCTTATCATAATCAAGGAACCACCAATCCCCGACTTGCGCAATCATATCAAGCCCGCGCGGACTGCGGCTGGCGGTGAAAATTTCAGGCGGTTGCGCGGTTGCAGGCTTCAGCAGCAATTGCGCTTGATCGACCTGATAAAATTGCCCCTGATAGCTGAAGGGCGTTTCGCGCCACATGCCTTGCAGCACATGTACAAATTCTTCGGCGCGAATATAGCGATCATCATCACCAAGCATGGTCTCACCGCCATACATGCGATGTTCTTCAACATTCCATCCCGTGATGAGATTGATGCACATGCGCCCGGGGCAAAGACGGTCTAAAGTGGCGGACATTTTTGCGACCAATTGAGGATGCCAAAGGCCCGGATGTACAGCAATCATTGAGCGAATGCGTGATGTGAGACTGGAAATGGCGCTGCCCAAAATCCACGCTTCCATATCTGCGCCCAAATGTCTTTCGGCGAAGAGAATAATATCAAAGCCGGCTTTATCGGCTTCAACCAAGAGATCGCGTGAGAGATTCCATGCCGGATCTGTCACGCCTTTCGGCAGGGGCTTTTGTGCCCCTGCCACTGAGGCTTCAATTTCCGGCGATCCAACGGTGACATGGGGAACAGGAGCATAGAGTCCAAATTGCATGTCAGACCTCTTCTTTTATTTTTATTCTACGCTTTATTGGCCCTGATAAATTTTGCGCAGACGTTCAATCACGCGCGGGGGCGTTTTATAGAGGCGGTCAATATCAGCTTGTAGCTGCTCTCCTGAGCGCGGATTGTCGATTTGAAGGCCAAGCTTTTCTGCATCGGAGCGAAATTCAGGATCCTTGATCATATCCATGAAAGCTTTGCGTACGGCGGCCAAACGATCAGCAGGAATATCGGGCGGCATGAGGAAGGGGCGGCCGAGTGTGAGCGGGCCATAGGCTGCTTCAAAGAGCAGCTTGTCTTCTTCATTTTTGACAAGGTCGGGCCCATAGGGCACGCCCTTCAGATCTGCTTCTTTGATTGGGCCATATTGCAGCAGAATATTGATCTGCTTGTCCTTCAACCAATTTTGTTTGGTTGAGGTGAGCGAGCTCCAAAAGGTCGTGCCATAAGTGTCGAGTTCGCCACGTTCAATGGCAATATAGGCTTCGTTCTGTCCGGGATAGCCAGCAATCACTTTAATCTTCGTGCCAAGCAATTCATTCAACAGGCGCGAATAGAAAGCCGGTGCGGAATTGACGCCAGAGGCGCCCGCCGTCATTTCATATTTCTTCGCATCTTCGATGGTTTTAAATTTCGATGTATGCCAGCTAATCAAAAGACCCGTTTCCAGCGAGGGCGTGCCAATCCAATTGAGGCGTGTCGCATCATAATCAGCTTCTTTTGTGCCAAAGAGCGGTTCAAGCGGCGCATTGTTCATGACAATGCCCATCACAGTGCCATCGCGTGCGGCTTGGCTATAGAGATGTTTGCTTGCAACAATGCCGCCTGCGCCCGGCATATTGCGCGGCACGACATTGGGGTGTCCGGGAATATGTTTGGTGATGTGGCGACCAACAGTGCGCGCCAAAGCATCATAGCCGCCGCCATTGCCGGAGCTGATGATCATGAAGATATTTTTATTCGTGTAAAAATCAGCGACGTCAGCTTTTGCTGCTGATGCGACACTGAATATTGCGCTCACACTTGCGGCCATCAATAAGGCACGGACTGCGAATGCCATGATCCACCTCCCCAATATTTTTATCTTTTTTTTGAGGATGATAATGACACAGGCCACAAGCGTGGCAAGTGCTTAAAAGCACTGTCCTTCTTTATGTGAAGGCACGTGTTTCTTGGGCTCCCGGCCAGCTACCTGCTTTCACGCGCTGATATTGCGGCGGGATGGTGATCGGGTGGCCAAGAGCTTCTGCCGCATGCCAGCCCCAATTGGAATCATCCAAAAAAGCGCGTGCGAGCGCCACTTGATCGACGCCGCCTTGGCTCACCACCTCTTCGGCATGTTTGGGGCCAGCGATAAAGCCAACAGTGCGTGTGACAAGTCCTGCTTCTTTCTTGATGCGGGCTGCGCGTTCCACATTAAAGCCCGGACCAAGGGCCGGGCGTCCACCCGGTACAATATTGCCCGAGCTCACGCAGACATAATCAAAGCCGCAATCGCGCAACATGCGCGCAATTGCAATGGCATCTTCAACCTGCAGACCATTGTCGAGAAAATCTGTGCTGTTGATGCGCGCGCCCAAGGCTAGATGCGAGGGCGTGGCTGCGCGCACGGCTTTGGCCACTGCTTGCGCAAAACGCATCCGTTTTTCTGGCGAACCACCCCATTCATCTGTGCGCTGGTTGGAAACAGGCGACAAAAATTGATGGATCAAATAACCATGCGCCGCATGGATTTCGATGACATCAAGGCCAGCGCGTGCGGCGCGTTTGGCCGCTTCTCCAAAAGCCAGAATAATATTTTCAATCTGCGCGGCTGTGAGTTCTAAGGGTGCAGGCCCATCTTTTTCAAAGGCAATGGCGGAAGGTGCCACCGTCTGCCAAGCGCCTTTTTCAGGTGTCAGTGCTGCACCTCGCTCCCAAGGATAGGGTGTAGAGGCTTTGCGCCCTGCATGGCAGAGCTGAATGCCAAGTTTAAAACCGGGCAGTGCAAATTTCTTCGCAATGGCAATGACACGCGCCAGTGCTTCTTCATTGTCTTGCGAATAAAGCCCAAGACAGCCCGGTGAAATGCGCCCCTCGCGCGTGACAGCCGTTGCTTCCATCACAGCAAGGCCCGCACCCGACATGCCAAAGCGGCTCAAATGCTGGATATGAAAGTCGGACGCTGAGCCATCTGTTGCTGAATACATGCACATGGGCGAGATGGCGATGCGATTTGGCACTTCAACAGGACCGATTTTGAGCGGCGTAAAAAGTTGCGGGGCCAAAGCGTCAATCCTTCATCTCGTCCATGACATGTCATGCCGATTATTCGGCAGCGATTTTCGGCAATGTCGCCTTCAAGCCCGGCAGATCTTTGATCTGGGGATAGACTTCCTTGGCGAAGAGGCGAATGTTGGACACAGTGCGTTTGTGATCCAAAAAGCCCGCCTGCATCATCATCAAAAGATGATCAAAGCCGCCGATGCGCTCATATTCAAGCTTGATCTGGGCTGCGACTTGATCAGGCGTGCCATACATGACAACGCCCAATTCACGCTGCTCTTCAAGCGAGACTTGGCGAAGCGCATCATTGGTGCGCGAGCGCACATCAGCGCCACGCAGACCCGCGACATTGGCCGCAACCGGCGCATAGCCCGGAGGATTGCGGAACTGCGGCTCTGACTTGGCTTTCAAATACCATGTCAGCTCGCGTGCGCCGGCTTCTGCATCAGCTTCATTCTCGGCCACATAAATAAGCGGCATGAAGGCAAGGCCACCACCGCCCGGCTGGCCATTGTCGCGATAGGCGGCGCGATAAGCATCAAACAACATCCGCACCTTTTCATAAGGCTGCAGGAAGGTTGCAAAAATATAGCCCTTGGAAGCTGCTTTGCGCACCGATTCCACATCGCTCGAGCCCGTCACCCAGACAGGAGGATGGGGCGTTTGATAGGGGCGCGGCCAGAGATTGATCGCGCGCTTATGGGTGAATTTCCCCTCAAAATTGAACGGACCGTCTGTATGCGTCCAAGCGCGCACGCAAAGGTCAACGCCTTCCCATAGGCGCTCCAGCGTTTCGGTTGGATTGGCATTGGAGCCAAAGACTTCATAAGGCACGCCGCGCACAAAGCCTGCATGAACACGCCCGTACGAAATGCAGTCGATCATGGCCATTTCTTCGGCAATGCGGATGGGGTCTTGGCGATTGGCAATCGGATTGCCCAGAATGCAGAGCTGCGCATTTTTGGTCTGACGCGCCAGAATGGCGAGCGAGAGCGGTGCGCATGTGTCAATGCAAGTGGCGGTCTGGTGATGTTCATTCACCATCAGATCAAGGCCCGCTTCATCGGCGATCATATGTTCATCGAGATAGCGGTTGTAAAGTTCCGCGCCAATTTTCGGGTCAAAATGCTTATTGGGCAGATTGACGCGAATGCTGCTCAAGGAATCCATTGGCGGCAGATAGGGGTAGGGCATTTCAGTGAAGTACCAAGCGCGCATGTTTTTCGTGCCTTTTGGTTGAACCTCAGTTCGTGATTTTTGGTCTTGTTGGGATCATTGCGGAACCATAATGACGCCGCCATTCATAGCAACAGCTTGGCCTGTCATATAAGAGGCATCCGCACTGAATAGGAAGGCGGCCAGGCCAGCCATATCTTCTGGATAGCCAATGCGCCCGAGCGGAATATTCTTCTGGCCGCGGGCGATCAATTCTTCCGGCGTCGTATTTTCAAGCGGCTGTGCCGTCATGGAGACGCCGGGAATGATCGTGTTGACGCGTACATTATGTTTCGCCCATTCGAGCGACACTGTTTTGGTCAGCGAGACAATAGCGGCTTTCGAACAGGCATAATTGGCGCCATTGACCGCGCCTTCCAGCGCCCGGCCTGAGGCAATATTGATGATGACGCCGCGCTTATTGGCAATCATACCGGCTCCAAAAGCATGGATAATGTGGAATGGCGCGGTAATATTGATTTGCAATGTGCGGGCAAAAGTTTCCGGCGACATATCCAGCACGCTGGCGCGTGGATAGATGCTGGCATTATTGATAATGCCGTAAGGCGTGCCATAGGTTTTAATGCTGGCGGCAACAGCGGCATCAATGGCAGCCCCAGATGACAGATCCACTTGGAAGAAGGTCGCCTCGCCACCAGCCGCGCGCACTTGGTGTTCAGTCTCGCGGCCCGAGGCTTCGTTAATTTCCCAGATGGAAATGCGCGCACCCATACGCGCGAGACGTTTGCAAAAGGCGCGGCCAAAACCGCCGCCGCCACCTGTGATGACAAGATGATCGCCCGGGCGCAGCCCATCGCGCGCGATGCCGTCTTCGTACATTGTGCCTCCCTCGTGGAGCCGGACCTTTTGGCCTCATGCCCCTGTTCTTCTTGCTTTTGTTTCAGTGCGAGTATCGGGGCGCAATTTGGGGTTGGCAAGGGCTGTCTCTTATACACATCTGACGCTGCCGACGATACTCCTTGT
>CAWUNF010000028.1:0-11036 GCA_963923195.1 uncultured Hyphomicrobiales bacterium
TGAAGCACTTTAAATGGCCGCGTCCGCCGCTGGTCTTGGGCTTCATTCTCGGTGCAATCCTTGAGCGTTACATGTTCATCTCGATCCAGCGCTACGGCGGTGGTTGGATGACGCGTCCGCTCGTCATCGTGCTCTTCGTCATGGCGCTTCTGTCACTCGTGCGTCCGTTCATCCTGGACGTGAAGGCACATGGTGGCGTGAAGGGCATGTTGTCTGAGTTCCACGCTCCGCAGTTCAACATCACGCATATCTTCCCGATCTTCATGCTCTGCCTCTTCGGCGTCATGATGGCGGAAGCCGTGACGTGGAACTTCTCGGCCAAGATCATTCCGATGATCGTCGGCACGGGTGCGATCTTCTTCTGCTTGCTCTCTCTCGCGAACGAAGTGTTCAAGGGTGAGATCCACAAGAAGCGTGAAGAAGAACGCGCAGCACGTGGTGAAGCGGCCGAAAAGATGCACATGGATATTGCATCGACGATTGATGACATGAGCCCGAAAGATATCGCCATTCGTGGCGCCATCTTCTTCGGCTGGATGATCGGCTTCCTTGGCTCAATGGCGTTGATCGGCCTCATTCCGACAGTGCCACTCTTCATCATCGCCTTCATGCGCGTTGAAGGAAAAGAGCCTTGGCGCATCACACTGCCGATGGCGATTTGCACGACCTTGCTCGTCTATTTCGTCTTCGACCAGCTTCTGACCATTCCGTGGCCGGGCTCGCTCTTGGGCGATCTGTGGCCGCTCTGGAAGGCACATATCCCGAGCGCCTAATCGCAAGGCTCGACAAGATAGAAACCGCCGGGAGCAATTCCGGCGGTTTTTTTATGCCCCAAACCAGAACCTGCCCCCAAGACCTGCACCAAGACCTGCACCAAGACCCGCCACGGGTACCTTGCCCTCATCTAGATGTAACATTATAACATTGCATCCACAGGGCCGCCCAAACATGCCGCATGACCACCATCATCCTTCAAATCACACGCACCAGCCCCACTCGGCTGTGCGCGGATCTGTGGACTGGTCCCTGCTGCGGGTTTCAGCCGCGCAGCGGATGATGGGTGCGGCCCTCTTGCTCGCGCTGCTCTGGCTTGCCACAGGCTGGGCTGTGACATGAGCGACCCAATCCTCAGCCTAAAAAATGTGACGCTGGGCTATGACCGCCATCCAGCGGTGCATCATCTGAGCGCCGATTTCGCGCGCGGCAGCCTGACCGCCCTCATCGGACCCAATGGGGCTGGCAAATCGACTTTGCTCAAAGCCGTGGCCGGAGCGCTGACACCTTTGAGTGGCGCACTTCAATGCGGACCTCAGGTGCGGATCGCCTATCTGCCGCAAAGCGCTGCGCTAGATCGCAGCTTTCCCATTTCGCTGTTTGATCTCGTGGCAGCAGGCCTATGGCATAGAAGCGGCGCTTTTGGCGGCCTCAGCCGCAAAGATCGAGACGCTGTGCACGATGCTTTCGCCCGCGTTGGCTTGCAAGGTTTTGAAAAGCGCACACTCGACGCACTCTCTGGCGGACAATTGCAGCGCGCCCTTTTCGCGCGCCTCATTTTGCAAGATGCCGATCTCATTCTGCTCGATGAACCGCTGGCTGCCATTGATACAAAAACCAGTGCTGATCTTCTTGCGATGATTCATGATTGGCATGAACAGGGCCGTACCATTCTGGCCGTTTTGCATGACATGCAGATTGTGCGCGAGCATTTTCCCCAAAGCCTGCTTTTGGCCCGCGAATTGGTGGCCTATGGCCCCACGCAAAATGTGCTGACCAATGCGCATTTGGCGCAAGCCCGCCAAATGATCGAAGCTTTTGATGAAGAGGCGCATATTTGCGCGCTAGGAGATGCATCATGATATTCGATGCATTGATTGCGCCCTTCTTTGAATTTGAATTCATGCGCCGCGCGCTTGTTGGCTGCGTAGCTTTGTCACTGGCAGCAGGACCGGTTGGCACATTTCTCATGCTGCGCCGGATGAGCCTGTTTGGAGATGCAATGGCACATGCGATTTTGCCAGGTGCTGCCCTTGGCTATCTCGCTTTTGGCCTGTCATTATCTGCGATGACGATGGGCGGCCTGATCACTGGATTGCTGGTTGTCATTCTTGCAGGCCTTGTGACACGCACCACAAATTTGCGAGAAGATGCCTCTATTGCAGGCTTTTATCTCATTTCACTCGCCATTGGTGTGAGCCTTGTTTCGCTGAAAGGATCAAATATTGATCTCTTGCGCGTGCTCTTTGGCTCCATCCTCGCGCTGGATGATGCGGCTATGATGTTGCTGGTTGCGATGAGCAGCGTCACTTTACTCATTCTCTCGCTCATCTTCCGGCCCTTCGTGCTGGAATGTGTGGATCCTTCTTTTCTGCGCTCTGTGAGCCGTGCGGGCGGTCCTGCGCATCTGATCTTCCTGGCGCTTGTCGTCACAACTTTGGTCTCAGGCTTTAATGCGCTTGGCACTTTGCTATCGGTTGGCATGATGATGCTACCGGCGATTGCGGCGCGTTTCTGGGCGGTGGAACTCACCGGCATTATTTTCAGCGCGACTTTGATCGGCCTCATTGCAAGTCTGAGTGGCCTGATCCTGTCCTATCACACAGGCCTGCCATCGGGCCCCGCAATTATTTTGGTTGCGGGGGGGCTCTATCTCCTCTCGCTGATTTTTGGCCCGCGGGGCGGGCTCATTTTAAAATTCCTGCCGCGTCGCCATTTGGAAGCCTGACATGTTCAAACGCTTTGCTCTCACTCTGGCGCTGATTTGTGCGAGCACTTATGGGCAAGCGCAGAGCAAGATGGAAACCATTGCCAGCATGTCCATCATTGCTGACTTTGTGCGCCAAATTGGTGGCGAGCGTGTGAATGTCACGACGCTTGTCGCAGCGGGTGGCGATGCCCATACATTCCAGCCAGCCCCCCAAGATGCGCGCCGCGTCGCGCAAGCCAAACTCGTCTTCATCAATGGACTGGGCCTTGAAGGCTGGCTGCCGCGTCTTGTTCAATCCTCTGGCAGCAAAGCGCGCATCATCACCGTGTCGCAAGGCGTACAAGCCATTCGCGATACAAGTGACGCTGATGGCCACAGCCACGCCCATGATCTTGATCCACATGCCTGGCAGAATGTTGCCAATGCCAAAATTTATATTCGCAATATTGCGCAGGCTTTGAGCGCGGCTGATGCAGAGGGCGCGCCCACTTATGCCGCCCGGGCTGATGCTTATCTGGCCGAGCTTGATCGCTTGGATGCAGACATTCGTGCAGGCCTTGCAACCATTCCGCCAGAGCGGCGCCGCATCATCACCAGCCATGATGCCTTTGGTTATTTTGCCAAAGCCTATGGTATGAATTTCATTGCTCCACAGGGTGTCTCGACAGAGGCGGAAGCATCCTCACGCGATGTCGCGCGTATCATCCGTCAAATCCGCGCTGAAAAAATCCCCGCTGTCTTTCTCGAAAACATCTCAGACCCACGTTTGATGGTTCAAATTGCGCGCGAGACAGGCGCCAAAATGGGTGCGCCACTTTTCTCAGATTCGCTTTCGCCAGAAAGCGGGCCAGCACCAACCTATCTCGCCATGATGCGCAACAATCTGAAAGCTTTTCTGGACGCGCTGCGTTAATTCGCTTTCTCAACTCTTTACCTCGCAGGCGCACCCACTTATCCTCTCTGACAAAGAGGAAATGCTGAGGACGGTCCATGAAACTCGTCTGCTATGATCCCCATGCGCGTCGCAATGATATTGCGCAAGCCATGAAAGCCTTTCCCGATATTGCATTTGCGCGGCCCGTGACACTTGAGGCGCTTGCGCAAGATCTTGCTGGCGCTGACATCTTGCTCACCAGCAATCGTGCTTATGAAGAAGATGCAGCCAGAATCATCCGCGATCACGGCACATCGCTGCGCTGGATTCAATTCACCACATCAGGCCTTGATAAGGCCATTGGCTTTGGTCTGCCCTCAGGCCTGATCGTCACCAATGCAGCGGGCTTGCGCGCTTTTAGCGTTGCCGAACATGCGTTATTTCTCATGCTTGCGCTGATGCGCCAATCGCGCATAGCCGATCAAGGCCAGCGCGAAGAACAATGGGTGCGCGATGCCATCACGCCTGCGATGGATAATCTTGCTGGCAAACATGCGCTCATCATTGGTGTCGGCGCGATTGGCCAAGAAATTGCGCGCAAGGCCAAAGCTTTTGATATGCAGATCACAGGGCTCTCGCGCAGCACGGCGCCGCTCCCCCATTTTGATCACATGCGCCCACGCCGAGATCTCCTCAATGCCATCAGCCAAGCCGATATGGTGGTCATGGCCGCTAATTATGAGGCTGAGACGCATGAAATGATGAATCATGCGGCCTTTGCCGCCATGAAGCCAACGGCCCATTTCATCAATATTGCGCGCGGCGCATTGGTGGAAGAGAACGCCCTGATAGCCGCTTTAGAACAGCATAAAATTGCGGGCGCTGGCCTTGATGTGACGATGATCGAGCCCTTGCCGCAAGGACATAAGCTCTACACCCTTTCCAATGTGGTTCTCACACCCCATGTAGCTGGGGCAGGCTCACAAGGCACGGGTGCGGGCATGGGTAAAATTCTGTCTGACAATTTGCGCCTATGGCTAAAGGGTGAAAAATTGCAGAAAATTGTTTTTGAGCGCACGCCATGAGTGACACAAAAAAAACTGACCCACATCCCAATTTAGAAGCGCAATTAGCATCATCTGCCTATCGCTTAGCAGCGCTTGATCAAGACTTTCTGCTTGCAGATGCGCAGCGTGGTCTGCGTTTCATGCTTGAATATGAAAAAGCGGAACAGGCTTTGCGCGCTTGGGGCGTTCATTCCACCGTCGTTGTCTTTGGCAGCGCACGCGTGCATGAAAACGGCAATCCGCAACATGCGCATTGGTATAATGAAGCCCGCAAATTCGGAAAAATCTGTTCGCTTGAAGGTGGCGCTTTGATGCGCAATGGCTCAGACCGTGACAATGTGATTGCCACAGGCGGTGGCCCCGGCATTATGGAAGCTGCTTGCCGCGGCGCGCATGATGCAGGCGCACCCGCCATTGGCTTCAATATCACCTTGCCGCATGAACAATTGCCCAATCCCTATACGACGCCGGAACTCACCTTCCGCTTCCATTATTTCGCCATGCGCAAAATGCACCTCGCCATGCGCGCCAATGCGCTGGTGGTTTTTCCCGGCGGCTTTGGCACTTTGGATGAATTGTTTGAAGTGCTCACACTCCACCAAACCGGCAAAGCCACGAATATTCCCGTTGTTTTGTTTGATGAGGCCTATTGGCGTTCCATCATTCATTTCGACGCCCTTGTTGAGGCTGGCATGATTGAAAAGCATGATCTTGCGCTGTTTAGCTTTGCTGAATCAGCCGAGGCTGCTTGGGCACATTTGCTTGGCCACGGCATTGCTCAACAGACAGACACAAAAAACCTCTGAGATCTTATGTTCGCTTCAGCAGCAGCGGCTTTTCCGCAAATTTTCTCACCCCCCTTTCGCACTGTGCTTTTGAAAAGCCTTGGGCTGACCTTTGCTCTGCTCGCGCTGATGTGGATTGGTTTGGACAAAGTCATCATCAATTCTATTGCTGTGCCTTATCCTTGGCTTGCGAGCATTCTGTCATTTCTGACAGGGCTCGGCCTCATGATTGGCCTTGCCTTTTTCATCGCGCCCATCTCATCACTTGTGGCAGGCCTTTATCTCGATGATCTGGCCGATGTGGTTGAGAAAGAGATTGGCATTCAAGGCCAGGCGCTTCCCGCCGGGCAGGCCATATGGCTTGCCACAAAATTCGCCGCCGTCTCGCTGCTGGTGAATGCTTTTGCTTTAGTGGTTTTCTTGCTGCCGGGCGTGAATGTCTTGGTCTTTTTTCTCGCCAATGCCTATTTGCTCGGCCGGGAATATTTCGAGCTTGCGTCTTTGCGCTTCCGCTCATTGGCTGAGACGCATGAATTGCGCCGCCGCCATCGCTTCACCATTTTCATCTGCGGATTGCTGATCGCTGGCTTTGTCGCCATTCCAATCGTCAATTTGCTCACACCGCTCTTCGGCACAGCCTTTATGGTGCGTATGCATGAAAGGCTTGCGCGCGAAGACCGCTATTTGCTTCAGGCAGGACGCTGACGCTCAAACTGGCCTGTTTTGCGGAAGCGATAGAGATAGGTCGGCACAATCGTCTCATAGGCCTCAGGCACAATGCCAAGACCTGCGAGTGTGCGGCCGTCCTGCGCTGCTGATTGCGACACAATATTATCATGTTTCAGCAAGCGCACTTGATCGCGCGTGGTGAGCAGCATTTTTGGGAAAAGACCAAGCGAGGCACTTGCCGCGATTTCTGTGCCGAGCGCCATATAATGTGCGGCTTCAAAAGGCATGGGTATCAACACGCGCTTACGGCCAATCGTGTCGCATGTGAATTGCACAAGATCGCGGAAGCTTTTGGCTTCTGGACCACCGATTTCATAAACAGCGCCAGGCTTTGTCTTGCCATCAAGTGCACGCGCAACCACTTGCGCGACATCGCCCACATAAACCGGCTGGAACAAAGTCTCAGCACCAACCAACGGCAACACGGGCAACATGCGCGCCAGCGCTGCAAAGCGATTGAAGAAATCATCTTCCGGGCCGAAGACGATTGAAGGACGGATGATGGTTGCTTGCGGGAAATATTCAAGCGCCGCTGCTTCGCCATCGGCCTTTGAGCGCGCATAAGCGGAATCAGATTGCGGATCTGCGCCCAGCGCTGACATTTGCACGAATTGCTGCACGCCTGCTTCTTTGGCCGCGCGCGCGACAACACGCGCACCAAACCCCTGCACGGCATCAAAACGCTGGCGACCGCTTTCGGTCAAAATGCCAACCAGATTGACAACCGCATCCGCACCGCGCACGGCCGCCGCCACAGAGGCAGGAAAACGCAGATTGGCTTGCACCGCGTGGATTTGGCCGACACGACCAGAGGGCTGCAAATGACCTGCAAGATCGGGGCGGCGGCAGGCCACACGAATGCGCCAACCCTCACGCGCCAAAGCGCGCACGACATGGCGGCCGATAAAACCGGAGCCGCCGAAAATCGTCACCAGACGGCCAGACTTGTCATTTGTGTCGAGCATGAAAATGTCCCCGTTCAGCCCTGTGCGTTCTTGAGCCCGCTGATTAGAGGAGGCTTTCGCATCTGTACAGAGGGCCGAAGGGCGAAGCTTATTTGCGGCGGACCCGCACCGGGATTGGGATCAGCGCCAGCTCAGGCTCGCGCTCGTCTTCACGGTGGCCGCCACCGGGGCCATCATCCCGATCATCTGTGGGGAGCGTCATAATGGCCGTGCCGCAGACGGCACTGCCGAAGGTTACGGCAAAGCCACCGAAGAACAAGAAGAGCGCAGGAAGCGGATTTTCCGCACGTGCCAGCAAAGTGCCAATGGCGCCGACATCCATATAGAGCAGAAAGGCGGCAAAGACGCAGCCAAGCAGGGCGCCAGCAAGGGCGTTCCACACCAGAAGGCGAATGAGGCTCTGCTCGATACGCTTCGTCATCAATGGCATCCCTGCCGCAAGGGAGCCCACTAGCTCCCGTCAGAGAAAATATAAGTCTAAATTCCAGCTTGGAAATAGGGCCCCTGCAAAAAAGTGATCGCTTACGAACCCAAGGTGCAGATGTGCGCGCCTCAAGCGTCACATTGTCACGATGCCGCGTTCGGCTTAGGCTTAAAACCTTGTTGATCGAATTTAAGAACGCACCAATTTATTGGGGATGCCGATGACCAAATGGTTCGGCTTTATCGATCTCCGTTTTCTCAAAGACGCGGCCACATGGGCTGTTTCTGCGACCGCCCTGATTTTCGGGATCATCATGCTGCGTGATTCCGCAGCAGATCAGATCGCGGCGATGATCGTCACCATTTGCGCCAGCGCTTTTCTCATCATCTCTAGCCTGAAGATCCGCGCGCAATTGAGGCCAACCGGAAAACAACCTGCGGCGCCCCCTCACTATACTGTCCATTTTGACCATCAGTGCATTTTCATTGCGAGCCGCGACGGGGAGCGACAGAGTGTTGCTTGGGATGCATTTGATTATGTGACGATCCTCACCACCTCAGACGGCCCATTTCGTGATGATGTTTTCTGGATTTTCTCCGATGCCGCTGGAAACCATCTGGCCCGGCTTCCGAATTCGGCAGAAGGCCTCACCGAGCTTTTGGAGGCTATGCCTAAAAGGCTGATCGGTTTCGATAACCATGAGGTGATCCGGGCTATGGGCTCCACCACAGAGGCGCTTTTTTTGGTTTGGCGGAGAACTGGTAGCAGCGCGGCTCCGGAAGTTGACAGGGCCACCCCCCAACCGTAAGACAGCGCCCGTGCCCAGGTGGCGGAATTGGTAGACGCGCTGGCTTCAGGTGCCAGTGCCTGCAAGGGCGTGAAGGTTCGAGTCCTTTCCTGGGCACCATAAAAAACGCGGTCCGACGGGCCGCGTTTTTTGTTTTAAGATCGCCCCATGACATTCCCATTCCTCATCACAGGCCCAGAAATAGCCCCAGCCACGCTGCTCTTGGCACATGGCGCGGGTGGCGCGATGGATTCGCCTGCAATGGAGGCCATTGCCTCTGCCCTAACGTCATCGGGGTTTCGGGTCGCGCGCTTTGAATTTTCCTATATGGCTGCGCGCCGCGCCGGCATCCGCAAACCACCGCCAAAAGCCGAAACACTCATCCCTGAATATCGCGCTGCCATTTCAGCGCTGAGCCCGTCAGGCGCTTTGATCATCGGCGGCAAGTCAATGGGCGGGCGCATCGCCTCCATGCTCGCGGATGAGGTGAGGCCCGCAGGCCTCTTGTGCATCGGCTATCCCTTTCACCCTGTGGGCAAGCCTGAACAAACCCGCATCGCGCATTTGAAGGAATTGCGAACGCCAACGCTGATCGTCCAAGGCACGCGCGATCCTTTTGGAACGCGCGAAGAGGTGGCGACTTATAAGCTCTCGCCGGCCATCAACATTCTCTGGATGGAGGATGGTGATCATGATTTGCGCCCGCGCAAATCCATGTCGGGCTTTACCATGCGCGATCATCTTGCAACACTCGCGAGATTTACAAAAGAATGGGTGCAATCCCTGTAACCGTCATTGCGAGGAGCGCGCAGCGCGACGCGGCAATCCAGAAATAAAAAAGGCGGGCACAACGGCCCGCCTCTGGATTGCTTCGCTTCGCTCGCAATGACGACAAGTGTTTAGCGCGCCAGCAATTCGCGCGCACGATCGGCAACAGCCTTCGGTGTCGCCAGCGTCTTCTTGACTTCATCAGCCAGTTTTTCTGGCGGCGCATATTCCAGATCCAAATTGCTCTTTTGCATTTCAGCAATCATTTCGGGATCCTTCGTCATAGCCAGAAAACCTGTCTGCAAGGCCTTCATAATGGGCGCAGGCGTACCGGGCGGTGCAATGAAAGCGCGGCCAATTGCGCCACCCGATGCATAAAGGCGCAGCAATTGACGATCAGCTTCATTATTGCCGAGTTCACCCAGCGCCGGCACATCTGGCAGATCAGCCGCGCGCTCAGGCACATCTTGCAAGATGATCTTGATCTTCTTGTCTTCGAGCCATTGCTTCTTGCCCGTGCGGATGGTCGCCCATGAGCCCGCTGTACCATCCACTTCACCGCGCTCCATCGCCAACATGCCCTCTGCAGAGGCTGGGAAGCCGGAGATGATTTTAAACTTGGTGCCAATGGTCGCATTCAACAATTTTGGTACGACTTCCGAAATATTGCCTGCGCCCGCGGCCGCAACTGGCGTTTCAATCTTTTTGATATCTTCAATCGATTGCGCTTTGGCCGTGTGCCATTGGAAGTGAATATTGTTGGAAGATGCAACACGACCAACCCACAAGAAATTGGCTGCATCAAATTGCACAGCGGGATTGCCGGTGACTTGTTCAACAGCCAGCGTTTCCGTCACAATGCCAATCGCCGTGCCATCTTTTGGGGCCACTTTATAAATGTAATTGGCCGCCACCAGAGTTCCTGCACCCGGCATATTGGTGGCAATCACAGTTGGCTGACCGGGCAAATGCTTGCCCAAATAGCGCGAGACTGCGCGGCCATAGAGATCATAACTGCCGCCCGCCGTATTGCCGATATAAATCGTGACGGTCTTTTTGGCGAAATTCACATCTTGTGCCTGCGCTGAAGCTGCCGTCAGCAAAGTGGTCGCCAAAAGCGCGCCAATAAGGTTCGAGCTCGAGAAAGCCATTTGTTTCCTCCTTATTTATGGCGGGGAAACTAGGGCAAGGCGGGCGGCCTGTCCATAAGCGCGGGCGGCAAAAAGTGGCTTGTCTTTTCAGCTTTTTGCGAGCTGCGTGGCAAGGCGCGCCACAATGGCCGCATAATCTTCATCGCCAGGCTGGCGCCGCCAGATTTTCAATGTCGGATACCAGACATTTTCATGATCAATGTCGAGCCAGCGCCAATCCGGCCATTCATTTGTGATCAGCATATCAACCGGGCAATGCAAAGCACCCGCCAAATGAATGAGCGATGTATCGACACTCACCAAACGATCCACCGATTGCAACAAAGCCGCTGAATCCAGAAAAGCATCAAAGCCAGAGTCAAAACTCTCATCTGGCCTGATGATTTTATCTTTGAAGGAACAGGCGGCGATTTCTTCATCTGTCGCATTGATCTGCAAACACACCAGCGTCACACCGGGGAGTGCTGCGAGGGGTGCAAAATCTTCCAAACGCGCAGAACGCTTCGGATCAAGCTTATGTTGCGGATTTCCTCGCCAAACAAAAGCAATCACGGGCCCATCACGCTCACCCACCTGCTCATCAAGCCAAGCCCGCCACCGCGCAACTCGCATAGGATCAGCTCGCAAATAAGGTTCACGCGCGAGATAATCTTCTTCCGACAATTCCAGCAGACGTGGCAAATCCATCATCGTTGTCCAATGCACAACATTGGTAACAGAACTTGGCATTTCACCTGCCAGAAGAGGGGGCGAGGGATCCAATGTGCGCAAAAGACCAAACA
>CAWUNF010000029.1:0-10916 GCA_963923195.1 uncultured Hyphomicrobiales bacterium
TTAAAATGAGACCGCCCATAGGTTTGGGCATTATTTGAAAAGCCACAACTTGGCCGTATTGATTAAATGTAGAAGGATTCTATTTGATTTTAAAAAGCGGGATCGGGCTCTTTCATCGCGCCATTCAGCCTTGCGGCAATCGCATATGCACAATTCTTTTTAACACCTATCCCGCATCATCATCGAAAATATAGGCTTCGCTGGCGCGTAAAAAGAGCGCCAATCTTTCCCAGACAAGCGCTTTTTCAAGATCACCATTGCAATGATGTTTGAGCGCGAGGCTTGCTGCTGCGCGGTGGTCAACAATGGTTTCATCATGAAGATGAACCAGCATGTCAGGCTCTAAAAGCAATTCAGAATGCAGCATTGGCTTTCTCTCTCATTGAGAGTTGCGCCCGAACCACTTACGATCTCTGTTGAATTTGGATCTTTCTCTGTGCATTGCATCATGACATTTATCATTGAGCGCGCAGATGCAACATTTCTTCGCAAGCGCAGCAAAAGCAGATGAGGATGAGTGAGTGACCCGCCATCAATATATTCTTTATGCCGTTTTGCTCGTGCTTTTAGCGATTTTGAGCGAATGGCAGGGCGCGCCGCGCGGGCTCAATATTTATGAATTTTGGAACCTTATCGCCCACTAATATGCGCTAAATCCCCCACGTCAAAGGAATGCAAGGCCAATGTTTTCCCTCTCACCACAGCTCGCGCCGCTTGTCTTGCTGCTCTTGTCCAATTTGTTCATGACGGTCGCTTGGTATGGGCATTTAAAATTCCCAAGCGCCTCTCTGGTCACGGTTGTGGTCGTGAGCTGGAGCATTGCCTTTTTTGAATATTGCCTGGCCGTGCCCGCTAATCGCATTGGCTATGCCGTCTATTCGGCCGGCCAGCTCAAAGCCATGCAGGAGGTCATATCCATTGCGATCTTTGTCGCTTTTTCTGTGCTGGTTTTGGGGGAAGAGATTGGCCCCAAACAGTTTCTCGGCTTTGGCCTTTTGGCAGCCGGGGCCTTTTTCATCTTTGAAGGGCGCTGATCAATTCAGCGGCCGCAAAGCTTGCTTTTCGACCGCTTCCAGAAATTCGGCGATCATCGTCCAGACGAGGTAATCTTCCTGCCGACCCCGCTCCAAATGGAAGCGCGCCAGGTCAAAGGCGTCCTTGGCCGAAAAGCCAGTCTTTATCGGGGGGTGTGACGGGCCGTTGAGGGCGCGTTGGATCAGGCTTTGCATGGATCGGCTCGCGCGATAGGGGCTCTCAAGGTGATTACGCGCAGGCCCCTCTAATGGATCCCTAGTCCATTGGTCGTGCATTATTTTGCCGTAAGGTCAGGACATAATCGTCCCAGATTCGAAAAATCAGGCGGGGCGCCGTTCTTCAAGGCAGAGCTCATTGGAGAGCCATCATGTCGGATGTGAAGCCAATTGGATCAGACCATATTGTGACCCCGGTCCTGCCGGTGGCCCATGTGGCGCAGGTGCATCCGCGCGTGAATCCGCCAGCGGCCACGGTCATGAGCCTGTCACCAATGGCTGTTGCTTTGGCTCATCAGGGTGAGGGCAAGAAGAGCTCGGATCAGATTTTCGCTGAGCAAGATCGCAAAAAGCTCGTCGGGCTCATCAAGCGTATCCTGAAAGACGAAAGCGCGGAGTAGACGCAAGCTTCGCCAAAGGCTTAGCTTGTGTCCTCGGCTCAGCCGCGATCCGGAGAAAAAGCCTCATGTCTTGGCGATTGATTCTTGCGCCCCGTTTCATCCCCTTCACTTTGGCATTGGTTTTGGCGGCAACAGGCTTTGGCTGGATTGCCTCTGGCAGCCAATCGCTCTGGGCGCTTGTGATTTTCCTTCTGGGTGCGGGCCTGACTTTGCTCGGCCTGCATGATCTGTTTCAAACGCGCCATGCCGTTTTGCGCAATTATCCTATCGCCGCGCATTTGCGTTTTCTGCTGGAGGCTATTCGCCCCGAAATGCGGCAATATTTTTTCGAAGATGAAAAGCATGGCATGCCCTTTGGTCGTGACAAGCGGGCCATTGTTTATCAACGCGCGAAATTGCAATTGGATAAACGCCCCTTTGGTACAACTTATGATGTTTATGCGGATGGTTTTGAATGGATGAACCATTCGCTTGCGCCAAAACCGCTTGCAGACCCCAATTTTCGTATTCGCATTGGCGGGCCTGATTGTGCCCATCCCTATTCCGCTTCTGTCTTTAATATTTCAGCCATGAGCTTTGGTGCTTTGAGCCCCAATGCCATTCGCGCTTTGAATGAGGGTGCGCGCAAAGGTGGCTTTGCGCATGACACAGGTGAGGGTGGTTTTAGCCCCTATCATCGCTCAGGTGGTGGCGACATTATTTGGGAATTGGGTTCCGGCTATTTTGGTGCGCGCCATGCGGATGGCACATTTTCACCAGAGCGCTTTGCCGAAACAGCGGCCAATGAACAAATCAAAATGATTGAGCTGAAATTGTCGCAAGGCGCCAAGCCCGGTCACGGTGGCGTTTTGCCCGCAGCCAAAGTCACACAAGAAATATCGCAAACACGCGGCGTGCCAATGGGGCAAGATTGTATCTCGCCCTCAAAACATCCCGCTTTCTCGACGCCCATTGAAATGATGCAATTCATTGGTGAATTGCGTCGACTGTCGGGCGGCAAGCCCACAGGCTTTAAACTTTGTGTCGGGCACGAATGGGAATTTTTGGCGGTCTGCAAAGCAATGGTGAAGACAGGCATTTATCCTGATTTCATCGTGGTCGATGGCAAAGAAGGCGGCACGGGTGCAGCGCCGCTCGAATTTCTGGATCATCTGGGCAAGCCTTTGCGCGAGGGGCTTTCCTTTGTGCATAATGCTTTGATTGGCATTGGAGCGCGTGAGCGCATTCGCATTGGTGCGAGCGGAAAAATTGCAACGGCTTTTGATATTGCCCGCGCCTTTGCTTTGGGCGCTGATTGGTGTAATTCAGCGCGCGGCTTTATGTTTGCTTTGGGTTGTATCCAATCGCAATCTTGCCACACAGATAAATGTCCAACAGGTGTGGCAACGCAAGATCGTTTGCGCCAACGCGCTTTGGTTGTGCCTGATAAGGCTGAGCGTGTTGCTAATTTTCATCATTCAACTTTGGAAGCTTTGTCGGAACTGACAGCGGCAGCGGGTCTCGATCACCCATCAGGCTTTAAGCCGCAATTTATATCTCGCCGCATTTCACCCAGTGAAGTCGTGACGCTGGCGGATCTTTATCCCAATTTGCGCAAAGGTGAATTGCTGACGGGCACAAAAGATCCACGCTTTGCTCATGCTTGGGATATGGCAGATGAGACAAGCTTTGCGCCGCGCGCGATTTAATCAGCGCGGCTCACTCATTTTGCGGACTTTGGCAACAATAGCTGGTTTGGTGGCATAGGCGCGTGCCACCACATCAGCAATTTCTTCGCCTGTTACAAGCTGAACTTCCATATTTCGCTTATCAGCATCAGCCTTGAATTCGGCATCTTCCATCATCGCATAAAAAGCTTTTCGTAAAGCTGCGAGTCGATCTTTGGGAATATCGGGCGGCGTGATGAAAGGACGGCCTGCCAATTGCGGTGCCAGTAAAAGTTCAGCGGCTGCGCGATCATCATCTGTTTTTAAATAGTCAAAAATGAGTGGCACATCTGGCAATTCAGGATGCTTTTTGAGCGCCAATTGGACGAGGAAATTGATTTTCTTTTGCGCGATCCAATCAGGCTTTGTTGTTTTGAAGGTCGACCAGAAGAGGGCGGGATAACCTTCAATCTCGCCTCGCTCTAAAGCAAGCATGGATTGGCCAGCCCCTGCATAGCCTGTGATCAGACGAATTTTTGCGCCCGCCAGATCACTCATCGCATAGGCATAATTAGCGCTAATGGAACCAATCACGCCTGCCATAATGGTTTCGCGCTTTTGCAAATCAGCGAGGGTTTTGGTGAGCGATGTATGCCACGTGAAGGCCAAAGCCACTTCGCTATTGGCAGAGCCAATATAGCCAAGTTTTGTGGCATCAAATTGCTCACCGCCCGGCGTCACCAAAGGCTGAAACGGTACTGTATTTTGTACTTGCCCAATCACGCTGCCGTCTTTGGCAGCAATTTTGGCGAGATAATTGGTCGCAACAATGCCGCCAGCGCCAACCATTTGTTTGACGACAATATTGGGGCGGCCGGGAATATGCTTGCCCATATGATTGGCAACCAAGCGCGCATAGGCATCATAGCCCGAGCCCGCTTCTGAGCCGACCATCATGTCAATGGTTTTGCCCTTGTAAAAAGCTTCAGGCGTTTGCGCTTGTGCAAAGCTGAAACATGTTGTGGCAGCAAAAAACGCGGAAGCAAGGCGCATAAAATCCCTCCCCAAGGACATCATCAGCCTGCGGTGTAATTGCCATATTTGATGAGATTGGCCTTTTGAGCCTCATTGCGCGGCGGCAGTTTGAAGAGACGCGCCGCCGTGCCACCCAAAATGTTGTGCTTTGCCTTTTCCGACAGGAAAGGCAGATCATAAATCGTGGACGGAAGGTCGAAATCCCAATGCGGATAGTCAGAAGCATAGAGCAACTGCGTTTCCGCATTCATCATGCGGAAGGTTGTTTCCAGCGCTTCCATATCCTGAATTTCCATCGGCTGCGTCGAATAGAACATGTCGCGCATATAATCCGATGGCTTCTTCTTCAGAAGCGGGGCTTCTGACGGGCGCATCATATATTCATGATCCAAGCGCTGCATCAGGAAGGGAATCCATGCCAGGCCCGCTTCAATCCAGATCACCGGCAGTTTGGGGAAACGCTCGCCCATGCCGTTAATGACCCAGTTCGTGCAATGCAGGATGTTGTAGAAAGAGAAGCCCAAAGCATGCACCGAGATGAAGCGGTTGCAGCCACGGAACACCGGCTCACCCCAGTTGGGGCCTGAGTGGAAGGCCAGCGACAGGCCGCGCTCTTCAATCGCGCGATAGACTTTCATCAGTGAATTGTCATGCACAGGCAGCGTGCGAACGGTTGTCACCATAAAGCCCGTCACGCCTTTGCAGCCGCCAAATTTTTCAACCTGACGCAGCGAAGCATCTGGATCGGACAGCGGCAAAGCAAGCTGTGTATAGAAGCGGCCGTGATTTTCTGGCAGCACGCGCTCAGTGAGCCAACGGTTGTAGGCCCAGCACAGCTCGACTTCCATTTCCTTCTGCGGATGCAGACCGACGTTCAACATGCCTGTCGGGAAGAGGCAGGAATAATCGACGCCCATTGCGTCCATCCAGCGCTCACCAAGCTGCACATCGCGCAGGCGGCCAGCTTCGGTCTTTTCCGTCATGCGCAGCGGATAGCGTGTGACGCGACCGCCCATGTCTTGATAACCAACCTGGCCCGGCACGATGGAGTGACGGCCCTTGGCGCGGCCCGACATGGTGAGCTGACGCAGAACGTCATTTTCCATGTAAGGGAGAATTTCGCCGAAATTTTCGTTTTCGTAGTGATGCGCGTCGCAGTCGACGATCATCATATCTTCATACTTGCGTTCACGCGCCTGTTCAGCCGCATGGGCGAGCAATTTCGTTGTGTTGAGTTCTTCGACGGTGACGCGACGTCCGCGGTCAGCAATCAGATCCATAAGTTCCTCCCATTATCTGCAGCAGGCGAAGGCCTATCGGCCGGTCCAGCTCTGCCACATGCCGAGTTCGAATACTTGCAAGTCAGCGGCTTTCAACATGGCGCCGCACATGGTCAATACATCTGTGCCAGACACGGCTGCCGGACCCGCGAGAACCGGATAAGGCTCTCCCGCTTCCACTTTGGCGCCATAGGCTTTCACCAAGGCACCGAGCAAAGCATGCATGGCTTCAGGCGAGATCACATCAAGCTTGCCATTGAGCGTGGCGAGATCAATCTCACGCGCCAAACCAATGGCGCGCTCAGAAAGTGCTGTATCCGTCGTGCTGTTAGGCGACGACATAGACATCATCTCCCTTGGTCACAACTTGATAATTCTTGAGCTTCAACTTGCGGTCCGAGATGCACTCGCCCGTCTTCATGTCATATTCATAGCCATGCCACGGGCAGACGAAGTTCAGATCTTTTTCGGAGAAGTACAGACCAACCGAGGTCTTGTCTTCGCGCAGATGTTCTTCGACTTTGGCAATCGTCAGGCCTTCGCAAGCCGGACCGCCCTGATGCAGGCAATAATTGCTGTAAGCGTAGAACTTGCCCTCATGACGGAAGACACCGACTTCCGTATTGCCAACCTTCACGATCTGGCGGCTGCCATCCGTAAATTCGGACACGCGTCCCACGAATTGTTCGGCCATAGTCGTCAAACCCTCCCTGACATTCTTTGAGCTCTTCAGCCTCTTTGGGGGCCGCAGCTCTCGTCTGGGTGTGATTAAAGAACCCGACTCGACCTTTGTCCAAGATATTTCTTTGAGGAGAGACCAAATTTTTTCTTTGGTCTGGCTAGGCAGAGGCCGTGCGCAAAGCCAAATCCAGCAAGGGGCCGGGACGGCGCAATTCCTCTAACAAATTGAAATGATGGCAGTTTTCGATCTGCAACGGGGTTTCAGCGCCCCAAGCGGCGGCCATCTCCCCCGATTGCCGTTTGAACTCATCGGTCTCCAGCGCCCCCAAAGCCACCCCAATACGGGCCTTGGGCCTTGGGGAAAAGAGCGGCGAGAGGGCGCGGGCCTCGGCCCGGTCTGCGAGGCCAATGGTGCGGCCCATCGGCAGGTGGAAGAGCGGATCGAGATCAAAGACGCCCGACAGCAAAAGTGCAGAAGCAATCTCTGGCCCATGCGGATCAGCAGCCGCGACAGCCGCGAGATGCGCGCCTGCACTATGGCCAGCCAGATGAATGCGATTGGCATCAAAGCCCAGCGCAGGCGCTTCATCACGCAAGACTTGCAGCGCGTGACGAATGATGAGAACGATCTCACGCAAGGGCGTTTCGGGACAAAGCGGATAATCGAGCATGGCAACAGAAAAGCCATGCGCGCGCATACCTTCTGCAAATTGGCCATGCTGATCTTTCGTGCAGGCCTGCCAATAGCCACCATGCAGAAAAACCCAGAGCGGCGCATCGCGCCGTGCAGCGGGATAGAAATCAAACATGTCATCGCGGCCGCGACCATAATGAAGATCAAGCCCGCCCGCAGTCTGGCGCGCGATAGCACCATCCCCATTCCATTGACGAAAGACAGATTGCATATCGGGCACTTGCAAGCGCGGCGCATAAGCGCGCGCAAGCTCTGGCATGGTCATGCCATTCCAAATGGGTGTTGGCGTGCGCGCCGGCGCAATGGCCGCATCTGCCTCAACCGCGAAAGGCCCATGCTCGAAAAAGATGGGACGGCGCAGACCACCAAAAACTTCACGCCATGCGAGATCCATCTCACGGCGCGCCAGATGAAAGGCCTGCGGCTCAAGGGCTGAAATGCGCAAACGCAAAATGTCGGCAGGTGTTGCACCTTGCTTGCCAAGTTCTGCCGCAACCGCAGAGAGCGCCTCGCGCAAAGCATCTGCGGGAAGAAGCTGCGCCGATGTGGCACGCGCGGTGACGAAGCCCATTTCAGAAAGCGACATGACGATGCACCTCCTCGCGATCGCGTGCGAGGTCTCTGCTTGTGCCAGACCAAATGGTGCGGCCTTTTTCAATGACGTAATGACGGTCGGCTAATCGCTCCAAGACAGCGATATTCTTGTCCACGATCAGAATGGATTGCCCCGCTTGTTTCAGCGTCTCAATGCAGCGCCAGATTTCCGCGCGAATGACGGGCGCCAAACCTTCTGTGGCTTCATCCAGAATGAGCAAATCAGGATTGGTCATGAGCGCGCGACCAATGGCAAGCATTTGCTGTTCGCCGCCTGAGAGCGTCGAGCCATTTTGATTTTGTCGCTCGTCCAATCGCGGAAAGAGCGCGAAAATGCGCTCAAGCGTCCAAGGATTGTTGCGTTGCAGACGATTGGCCGCTGTTGCAATGAGATTTTCACGCACAGAGAGAGAGGTAAAAATCTGACGGCCTTCGGGAACAAGCCCAAGCCCCAAACGCGCCACGCGATCTGCTGGAAGACCTGCTGTGCTTTGTCCTTTGAAATGAATCTCGCCCGCCAGCGGCTTCATCAATCCCATGATCGTGCGGATCGTCGTCGTTTTGCCCATGCCATTGCGACCGAGCAGAGTGACAACTTCCCCGGCCCCGACATCCAGCGAAATATCGAAAAGCACTTGGCTTGGGCCATAGCTAGCGGAGACGGAACGAAGCGAGAGCATCAATCCTCCCCCGTTCCAAGATAGGCTTCGCGCACGCGCGGATCATTCTGGATCTCTTGCGGCGCGCCTGTTGCGATGATTGCCCCATAAACCAGCACAGAAATGCGATCTGCCAGAGCAAAGACAGCTTTCATGTCATGCTCGACCAGCAGCATGGCGATTTCACCGCGCAGACCTTTCAGGATGTCGATCATCTGCGCGCTTTCAACAGGGCCAAGGCCTGCCATAGGCTCATCGAGCAACAACATGCGCGGCTTGGTCGCCAGTGCAATGGCGAGTTCCAATTGCTTGCGCTCACCATGCGAGAGATCACTCACGCGCATATCCGCCCGCGCGGATATAGCTGCACGGGCTAGATGCTGATCGGCTTCAGAAGCCGAGGCGCCGCGCGCATAAAGGGCGGCGACAACATTCTCACGCGCGGAATATTCACCGAGCACTTGTGGCACTTGAAAGGTACGCGCGAGACCGCGCTTGACACGCGCGGCTTGCGACAAAGTGCCAAGCTCCGCTCCATCAAGAAGAATGGCACCCCCATCTGGCGCAAGCTCGCCCATGATTTGCGAAATGAGCGTCGTCTTGCCCGCCCCATTGGGGCCAATCAGTGCATGAACTTCGCCTGCGCGCAGATCAAGCGAGACATGATCGGTGACACGCAGGCCACCGAAATTTTTGGTGAGATCATCAAGAACAAGAAGCGCGCTCATGTTTGGATTCATGGCTTGCGGCCTCCGATGCGCGCAAGGCCGCCACGGAAGGCGAGCACCATGAGGACAAGCAGCGGGCCCAGAATGGCCTGCCAATGTTCTGTCCATGTGTTGAGGGTTGCTTCCAATCCAATCAGCGCGAAAGCCCCCAGCACTGGGCCGATGATTGTGCCAGAGCCACCCAGCACGCACATGATGAGCAGCTCGCCTGATGTCGTCCAATGCATGAGATCAGGCGAGACAAAGCGGCCGAGATTGGCCATGAGCGCGCCAGCAAGACCTGCGCCCATGCCCGAGATGATGAAGGCCAACCATTTCAAACGAAATGTATCAACGCCAATCGCCTGCATGCGCCGCTCGTTCTGACGAATGCCGCCGAGCAGCAAACCAAAACGCGAATGCAGCACGCGCGCACAAATGGCGAGCCAGACGAGCAAAAAGCCAAGCGTCACATAAAAGAAAGTCGCATCATCGCGCATATTCAAATCGAAGAGACTATTGCGGCGGCGAAATGTCAGACCATCATCCCCGCCATAGGCCTTGAGCGCGAGAAAGAGGAAGAAAACCATTTGCGCAAAGGCCAGCGTAATCATGATGAATTGAATACCACTGGTGCGCAAAGCCAGCGCGCCAATAATGGCCGCGGCAATGCCACTCACCACAACAGCAACCAGCATATTGACGAGCAGCAGATTGCTGCCAGCAACCAAGCCTAAAAAGGGCTCGCCTGAAATGGCATGAGTGGTGGAAATGCCAATCGCATAAGCGCCAATGCCATAAAAAGCCGCGTGACCAAGGCTAACCAGACCGCCAAAGCCCAAAGCAATATTCAGCGCGCTTGCAGCTACGCCTAAAATCATCATGCGCGTGAACAAAGTGATCAGCGCAGGCGCGCCCATCTTTTCCGCAAGGAATGGCCAGCAGAGCAAAAGCCCGAGGCCAAGGATGGGCAGGAGAAACTTACGCATGGCCGGGGAACAATCCCTTCGGCTTGATGAGCAAGACGAGCGCCATCAGCAAATAAACACCCATTGCCGAAATGCCAGACGCCAAAGCATCCGCTTCTGAGCCCGCCATAAGCCCGCGCAAAATATGCGGCAGAAAGGCACGCAAGATCGTGTCAACGAGACCGACAAGCATGGCGCCCCAAAAAGCGCCCGCCACAGAACCCAAACCGCCAATCACCACAACAACGAATGTCAGAATGAGGATTTGCTCACCCATGCCCACTTGCACGGAAAGAAGTGGACCCGCCATCAGCCCTGCAAAGCCCGCCAGCAAAGCGCCAAGGCCAAAAACGATGGTCGTGAGCAAGCGAATATCAACACCAAGCGCCTGCACCATGTCGCGATGTGTGGCGCCTGCACGCACCAACATGCCCAATCGCGTGCGCTGGATGAGAATATAAAGACCGATTGCACTCAAAAGCCCGGCAGCAATGATGCACAGGCGATAGAGCGGGTAAGGAAAGAGGCCCAGATCAACCGCGCCCGACAAAGCCGGGGGAATTTGCACAAACAATGGCTGGCGACCAAAGAGCAGAATGATTGTTTGATTGAAGAAAAGGATGAGACCAAACGTCGCCAAGACCTGATCAAGATGATCGCGCGCATAAAGATGGCGAATGACAAGATATTCCACCGCCATGCCGGTGAGTGCGGCAGCCACAAGGCCTGCAGGAATGGCCAGAAGAAAAGAACCCGTGAGTTTGGCGGCCAGCGCCGCCGCATAAGCGCCGACCATATAAAGAGAGCCGTGGGCCAGATTGATGACACCCATAATGCCGAAGACAAGCGTCAGACCCGCTGCCAGCAAAAACAGCATGACGCCGAGCTGGAGGCCGTTCAAAAGCTGTTCGAGGATGAGTGTCATGTGAAGCGAAAGCCGTGGTGCGCGTCCCCCTCCCCCTTGAGGGGAGGGACGACTCGCCGTGAAGCGGCGAGCGAGG
>CAWUNF010000030.1:0-10882 GCA_963923195.1 uncultured Hyphomicrobiales bacterium
AATTTGATTTGTCGCGCGACATTGATGCGGCCACACAAGATGTGCAATCGGCGATTAATGCTGCGGGCGCGACATTGCCGCGCAATCTGCCCTATCCGCCGACCTATTCAAAAGTAAATCCCGCCGATCCACCAATTGTGACGCTGGCGCTTTTTTCAGATAGTTTGCCTTTGCGCAGCCTCTCTGATTATGCCGATAGTTTGATGGTGCCGCGCTTGGCTGAGATTTCAGGCGTCGGCCAAGTGACTTTGCAAGGCGGCATTAAACCCGCCGTGCGTATTCAAGCTGATCTGGCAAGATTGGCTGTGATGAAAATCGGCTTGGAAGATTTACGCAGCTCGATAGCTGCCGCCAATGTAGCGGGCGCCAAAGGCGCGCTCGATGGGCCATCGCAAGCCTATACGATTGCTTCAAATGATCAGATTGGGGCTGCCGACGCTTATCGCAATATCATTATTGCTTGGCGCAATGGCGCACCAGTTTTGTTGCGCGATGTGGCTGATGTTGTCGAAGGGCTTGAAAATGCCCGCGTGGCTGGCTGGTATCAGGGGCGTAATGCGATCATTCTGGATGTGCAAAAACAGCCCGGCGCCAATGTCGTTGATACGTTGGATCGGCTGCGCCGCGAATTGCCGCGCATAGAGCGCCTCTTGCCCGCGGGCGCGCGTGTGGAAATTGTCCATGATCGCACGCAGTCGATCCGCGCCTCTTTGTCTGAAGTGCAGCTCACCCTGCTGCTCTCTGTTGCCCTTGTTGTCTTGGTCGTTCTGCTCTTCTTGCGGGATATTCGCGCAATGATCGTGGCAGGCGTTACTTTACCGCTCTCCATTCTCACCACATTTGCGACCATGTGGGCGGCTGGCTTTTCCATCGACAATCTCTCTTTGATGGCGCTCACCATTGGCACAGGCTTTGTGGTTGATGATGCCATTGTCATGATCGAAAATATCAAGCGGCGCATGGAACAGGGCGAGGCAGCGCTCGAGGCTGCTCTCAATGGCGCGCGCGAGATTGGCTTTACCATTGTCTCGCTCACATTCTCGCTGATCGCCGTCTTTATCCCGCTCCTCTTCATGACGGGCATTGTCGGGCGCATGTTTCGTGAATTTGCGCTCACGCTTACTTTGGTCGTGCTGGTCTCAGCACTCATTTCACTCACCGTCACGCCCATGATTTGTGCGAAATATTTGCGCAAAGAGACATCAGCTCGTTTTGCTGCCTGGCTGGCGCGCACTGAAGCACCCTTTACCGCTTTGCTCGGCTTTTATGAAAAGACGCTTCTGATAGCGCTTGCGCGCCGCCGTCTTGTTCTTGCCATCACAGGGGGCACATTGGCTCTGACCGCGCTTCTTTACATGGCCATGCCCAAAGGCTTTCTGCCTGCACAAGACACGGGCGTGATGATTGCCATTTTAGATGGCGCGCCTGAAGCCTCGTTTCGCGAAGTCTCGCGCTTACAAGCAGAAGCAACCGAGCTCTTCCTGAAAGATCAGGATGTGCGCGCGATCACCTCTGTTGCTGGCATTGGCCCGCTCAATCCCACCAGCAATAGTGCGCGCCTGACCATTGTTTTGAAAGATCGCGCGGCGCGCCATGCCTCGGCTGAAGAGATTGCGCAACGTCTCACGCGCATGGCCGGCACTTTGCCGGGCGTCACGCTTTATGTGGAACCCGTGCAAGATATTCAAATCTCAACCCGTGCCAGCCGCTCACAATATCAATATACTTTATCGGCTTCTGATAGCGCCTCTCTTACGCTCTGGTCAGAACGGCTCGCACAGCGTTTGCGCGAAAGTCCGCTTCTACGCAATGTCGCCCGTGAAACGCAATCGGGTGGCCCGCGTATTCAAATTGATGTTGATCGCGAAAAAGCCGGGCGCTTTGGCATCAGCATGCAGCAGATTGATGACACGCTTTACAGCGCTTTTGGCCAGCGCCAGATTTCCACCATCTATGCGCAATCCAACCAATATCGCGTCATTTTGGAAGCCACGAGCGTCTATCAAAGCGATCCTTCAGCTTTGTCAAAAATCTTTTTGACCGGCGCGGGTGGCGTGCAAGTGCAATTGGATGCTCTGGCACAAATCAGGCTCACAACAGGCCCGCTGGCCGTCGCGCGGCTTGATCAATTTCCAGCAGCACCGATTAGCTTTGACCTCGCGCCCCATGCGGCGCTTGGTGATGCGGTGAAAGAAATCCGCCAAGCAGAAAGTGATATTGGTTTGCCGCAAACCATCATCGGCGCTTTCTCCGCCGATGCGGCTGAATTTTCGCGCTCGCTCGCCAATCAGCCGTGGCTCATTCTGGCTGCGATCATCACCATCTATATTGTGCTTGGTGTTCTCTATGAGAGCTTTGCGCATCCTTTCACCATTCTCACCACTTTGCCCTCTGCAGGTGTTGGTGCTTTGCTCGCCTTGATTCTCGCGGGCCAAGATCTCTCCATTGTCGCGCTGATCGGCATTATTCTTCTCATGGGCATTGTGAAGAAAAATGCGATCATGATGATTGATTTCGCACTTGTCGCAGAGCGCGAACAGGGCCTCTCACCGCAAGAGGCCATTTTGCGCGCCTGTCTCTTGCGTTTTCGCCCGATTATGATGACGACTTTGGCCGCTCTCTTTGGCGCGCTACCGCTCGCGCTTGCCTCGGGCATGGGCAGTGAATTGCGTGTGCCGCTTGGCATTTCGGTGATTGGCGGTCTGCTTGTGTCACAAGTGCTGACGCTTTACACAACGCCTGTCATCTATCTGGCGATTGATCGCTTTCGGCAAAGCGAAAAGCGCTTCAGCCCCGGCGCGAAGGAAATGGCGAAATGAGCGCTCTCTCGCAGCGCTTTATCTATCGCCCCATTGGCACAGTGTTGATCTGTGCCGGCCTGTTGATTATGGGCCTTGCCTCTTGGCTTGCTCTGCCAGTTGCGAGCCTGCCCAATGTTGAATTTCCAACCATTCGCGTTTTAGCATCACGCCCCGGCGCTGATCCCTCAACAATGGCCGCAACTGTTGCTGCACCGCTTGAGCGGGCGCTGAGCAATGTTGCGGGCATTACCGAAATGACATCCTCATCAACGCTTGGCACAAGCGCGGTGACGATCCAATTTGATTTATCGCGCAAGATAGATATGGCCGCGCGCGATGTGCAGGCTGCGATCAATGCTGCGATTCCTGATTTGCCGGGCGACATGCCCTCAAGCCCGCGCCTGCGCAAAGCCAATCCCAATAGCCAGCCTGTGCTGATCCTTGCACTGACGTCAACAACATTGGCTACGGATGCGCTTTATGATCTTGCCGATACTTTTATCGCGCAGCGCATGTCGCAGGTGGATGGTGTCGCGGAAGTGCAAGTGAGCGGATCAGAACAGCCTGCACTTCGTGTGCGACTGGATCCTGCGCGCTTGGCAGCCATGAATCTTGGGCTTGACGAAGTGCGTGCCGCCATTAACGCGGCCAATACAGCCTCCCCCATTGGCGGCATTGATGGCTCTGAAATATTTTTTTCGCTCGCCACCAATGGGCAAATGAATGAGCCGCAAGACTATGCCAATATTATTTTGCGCACACGCGGCGGGGCTTTGGTGCGGCTTGGTGATGTGGCAAGTGTGGAACGCGCCACGCGCAATTCGCGCTCCGCTGGATGGCATGACGGCAAGCCTGCCGTTCTCATTCAAGTCACCAAACAGTCCGATGCCAATGTGATTGAAACGGTTGATGGCGTGAAAGCCATTTTGCCGCAACTCAGCCAATGGATTCCAGCAGGTGTCAACTTCTCGATCATGAGTGATCGGACAGTGACCATCCGCGCCTCGATTGCAGATCTGCAAAAGACTTTGCTGATTTCGATCAGCCTTGTCATGGGCGTTGTCTTTTTATTTTTGCGCCGGGCGACGTCAACGCTGGCGGCTGGCATCACCATTCCGCTTTCGCTTGCTGGCACTTTTGCGCTTATGTGGGCGGCGGGCTTTACCATCGACACATTGTCACTCATGGCCATTATTATTTCGGTCGGCTTTGTCGTCGATGATGCCATTGTCATGATCGAAAATATCCATCGCAATCGCGAAGCAGGTTTGAGCCATTTGCAGGCGGCGCTTGAAGGTGCGCGCCAAATTGGCTTCACCATTCTGGCCATCAGCATTTCGCTGATTGCAGCTTTTATCCCGCTCCTCTTCATGCCCGGTGTCATTGGTCGTGTTTTTCGTGAATTTTCGCTCACAATGGTTTTTGCGATTGGTTTTTCAACGCTCGTCTCGCTCATTGTCACGCCCACCATTGTTGTACGGCAGAAAGATGCGCGGGAGACGCCAAGTCGCTTTGACGCCTTACTTGAAAAGCTCAAATCCCTTTATGCACGCACGCTCCAACCTGTGCTTGCCCGCCCGCTGCTGTCCATCATTCTGGTTTTGGTGACAACCGCTTTCACCGTGCATCTCTTCCGCACTTTGCCCAAAGGTGCGATCCCGCAAGATGATTTGGGCCTCGTCTTTGCTTGGACGGAAGCGGCCAGCGATGTCTCTTTCCCCACGATGAGCGAATTACAAAAGAAAGCTGGCGCGATTATTGAAGCTGATGCGGCAGTTGAATCCACCGCTTCATTTGTGGGCTCAGGCTTTACCACCAATACGGGGCGCATGTTTATCAGCCTCAAACCGCCGGGCGCGCGCAAAGAGACAACGCAGAATGTGATTGATCGTCTGCGTCTCCAACTCACACAATTGCCCGGTGTGCGCACCTATCTCTGGGCTGTGAGTGATGTGCGCGTGGGTGGGCGGCCAAGCCGATCTTCTTTGCAATTCACGCTTTGGGGCTCATCATCCGAAGAGATTGATGAATGGACGCAAAAGGCTTTGGTGCGTTTGCGTAGCCTGCCTGAGATTGTTGATGTGTCGAGTGATCGCGACAAAGCGGGGCTGGAAGCGCGTGTGCAAATTGATCGCAATGCGGCCGCACGCCTTGGCGCTTCCATGACCGAGATCAACAATGCTCTGTCGAATAGCTATAGCCAGCGGCAAATTTCCACCGTCTATGGCGAGCGCAATCAATATAAAATTGTGCTTGATGTCGCATCTGACCGACAAGATGATCCCAATGATGTGCTCAATCTGCATGTGCCGGCAACGGGGGGGCGACAAGTGCCGCTTGCTGCCTTGGCGCAAATGGAGCGTCGCCTTTCACCTGTTGCGGTCAATCACACAGGTCTCTTTGCCTCCGCGACAATCAGCTATGCGCAAGCCACAGGCGTTCCGGTGGAGCGCGCCAATCGCGCCGTGCAAGAGGCGGTCTTGGGCCTTCATCCGCCCGATTCCATTCGCACAGATTTTTCAGGCGATGCAAAATTTGCAGAAGAAAGCGGCGGCTCTCAGGCTTTTCTCATTCTGGCTGCACTCATCTGCGTCTATCTGATCTTGGGGATTCTGTATGAAAATTTGCGCCATCCTTTGACCATTCTCTCCACCCTGCCCTCAGCAGGGCTTGGTGCTTTGCTGGCCCTTGCTATGACGGGCACGGAACTCTCACTGATTGCTTTTATCGGTATGATTTTGCTGATCGGCATTGTGAAGAAAAATGGCATTATGCTGGTGGATTTTGCGCTGGCCGCGCAACGCGAGCGCGGGTTGGATGCAGCGCGCGCCATGCAGGAGGCTTGCCTTGCCCGCTTTCGCCCCATTCTCATGACCACTTTGGCGGCTATGTGTGGCGCGCTGCCTCTCTTATTTGCCGAAGGACCGGGAGCTGAAATGCGCCGCCCGCTCGGCATTACCATTGTTGCGGGTCTGGCTCTGTCGCAATTGATTACAATCTATACGACACCCGTCATCTATGTCGCTTTGGAGCGTCTGCGCTGGGGCAAAACCTCATGATGACAGTCCTTGCCATTTTATCGCCCATCGCGGCATTCTTTGCTTTCTTGAGCGAATCTTATGTTTTAGGCGCTTTGCTCGCAGCCCTCTCGCTCATGCTTTGGCGGGCCATGCTCAATCGCTAAAGAAAAAGGCCCGCCAAAGGGCGGGCCTTCCGTGAGATCAGGTGAGACGAGGTCTAGTGCAGACCTGTCTGCATCGCGGCATCCGATGCACCCTTCTGGCCTGACGCATCTGAACCCGAGCCATTGAAGAAAGCATTAAGGATCACCGCGACAATCGTGGTGAGCAAAATGCCTGAATCAAGAATTGGCTTCAGTTCCTTTGGCAGTTTGTCGAAAATATTGGGCGCAATCAGCGTCAACATGCCAACACCAATGCCGACAGCGACAATCATGAGATTGTTGCGATTGGCGTTGTAATCAACATTGGAGAGGATGCGGATGCCGGTGGCTGCCACCATGCCAAACATGACAATGCCTGCACCACCCAGCACGAAAACGGGGATAGCTGCAAAAACGGCTGCCAATTTCGGAATGAGACCGAGCACGAGCAAGATCACACCGCCCGCAATCGCCACCCAGCGCGAACGCACGCCCGTCACACCGACGAGGCCCACATTTTGCGAGAAGGATGTATAGGGGAATGTGTTGAAAATGCCGCCCAGAATTGTGCCAACACCATCAGCGCGCAGGCCACGGGTCAGATCTTCTGGGGAGACTTTCTTGCCGGTCATTTCGCCCAGCGCCAAGAACATGCCGGTGGATTCCACCATGACCACGATCATGACAATCGACATGGTGACAATCGACCAGAAGTCAAAAGTCGGCATGCCAAATTGCAGCGGATAGACGAGATCGAACAAAGGCGCATTGGCGACAGAGGTGAAATTCATTTTGCCAACGGCCACCGCAATCACGCCGCCAAAGATAATGCCGAGCAAAACCGCAATATTGGCGAAAAAGCCTTTTGCGAATTTGGAAATCAGCAGAATGGCGACGAGGACGGCAAGCGCAATGCCCATATTATCGAGCGCGCCGAAAGCGGGATTGGGAAAATCCCCCATCACACCATCAAGCGGCTTTTTCACCGTGGCAAAACCACCGCCAAACCAGCCAATGCCAATACGCATCAGCGTAATGCCAATCACTGTGATGATTGTGCCGGTGACGACAGGCGGGAAGAAGCGCAGCAAGCGGCCAATCAAAGGCGAGACGAGCACGCCAAAAATGCCCGCCGCAATGACCGAGCCATAAATTTGCAACAGGATTGCATTGGGCGTCATGCCCGCTGCCTTACCAGCGCCCACCATAGCCAGCATGGGAGCGACGGAGGCAAAGGTCACGCCCATCATGACGGGCAGACGAATGCCCACGCCGCCAAAACCAAAAGCCTGCACAAGGGTCGCCAGACCGCAGGCAAACAAATCCGCATTGATCAACATGGTGCGTTGCTCAGGCGGCAATCCCAAAGCGCCTGAAATGATCAGTGGCACAGCCACCGCACCTGCATACATGACAAGCACGTGCTGGATGCCAAGCGCGGCCAAGCGCGGCGCTGGCAGAATTTCATCAACGGCATGCGGGTTAGACATGGAATCCCCCTCTTTTCTTTCGAGCCGCCGAAGCAGCCGTTTCACCTCCAGCCCCCCTCAGGCTGGCAGACGATCTCTCAATCGCAAAAGCGCAATGCGTTCGATTTGCATCAAAGCTTCTGCAAATTCTGTTTCAACATCATGGGCAATGCGGCGCTCGAAAGCGGAAAGGATTTGCTCCTTCGTCGCGCCCTTCACCGCCATGATGAATGGAAAGCCAAAACGCGCCTTATAGGCATCATTCAGCGTGGTGAATTTTGTCAGTTCATCGGGCGTCAGCTTGTCGAGCCCTGCTGATCCTTGCTCCTTGGTTGAATCCGCGGTCAGCTCCTTGGCCAAAGCGAGACGTCCCGCAAGGTCAGGATGCGCGTTGATGAGAGCAAGTTTCGCGCCACGGTCCATGTCGCGCATGATGGCGACCAATCTCTCATGGAGGCCGGAGGCTGTATCTTGTGCAGCACTCAAGCCGCGCTGATGAGCTTGGCGTGCAATTTGAGGCGTATGCTCAAAAATGTCGCCGAATGTGGCGACAAATTCATCTTCGCTCATGCGCGAGGGCTGCATCAAGACCCCCGATAGGTGGAATAGGCCCAAGGCGAAACCAAGAGCGGCACGTGATAATGACCATCGGCTTCGCGAATGACGAAACGCAACGGCACGATATCGAGAAAGAGCTCTGCATCAGCATCACCGGCCGCGCGAAAATAATCCGCGACATGGAAACGCAATTCATAAGTGCCCATCGCATAATCATCGCCGATCAAAAGCGGAGCATCTGTGCGGCCATCAGCATTGGTGGTGACGCTTTTCACCAGACTGGCTGTCCCGTCTTTGCCAATGCGCAGGAGATCAGCGCGTACGCCTTGCGCAGGCTTTCCCCTTTTTATGTCGAGCACATGTGTCGAAAGGCGGCCCATTGGAATCTCTCCCTTTCGTCAATGATAGCCTTTGGCAATCAAGGCATTTTCAAAAAGGAATTGAAACTCATCAGCCCGTTTCCGAGGCAATTCTTCCCTTAGCCTTTGGTCTTAGGTGAGAATGGCGGCTTGGCGGGCGAGATAGGCGCGCACATCGGGCACGAGCATGTCGGCAAAGGCGCGCACTTT
The DNA here is from genome assembly GCA_963923195.1 of uncultured Hyphomicrobiales bacterium. Taxonomy (GTDB): domain Bacteria; phylum Pseudomonadota; class Alphaproteobacteria; order Rhizobiales; family Beijerinckiaceae; genus Terripilifer. Next base: position 8,561 of record CAWUNF010000030.1, read on the forward strand.
GGCGGGCATGGCGCGCGGATAGGGGTGCAAAAGGCCAAGTGTCACTTGCGGCGGGGGAAAATCGGCCAGCACGGGTTCGAGCGCGCCGCTTTTCAAATGTTCTGCGATCTCAAAAACCGGTTTGAGCGCAATGCCCATGCCCAGCACGGCCCAATCGGTGAGCACATCCCCATCATCCGCATCGGCCGCACCATAGACGGGCAAATGACGCAATTCGCCCTGATCAATCAGCGTCCAGCGCACCTGCTCACTGCCTGGAAAGCGCAGAAGCAGACATTCATGCTCAAAGAGATCTTCTGGCTGCTGCGGGCGGCCACGGCGCGAAAGATAATCGGGAGAGGCGACCAAAATGCGATCGACATTGGCGATCTTGCGCATGGTGAGTGAGGAATCCTGCATGGTCGCCATGCGCAAGGCGACATCGACCGATTCCGTGAGCAGGTCGATCAGATAATCAGACAGACGAAAGCGCACATTGATCTGGGGAAATTCAGTGCGGAATTTCGCGATCATGGGCGTCACGACACGCCGCCCAAGGCCCAAAGGCGCGGTGATTTTGAGAGAGCCGCGCGGCGAGCGGCTCGCCTCTTCCACACTCGATTCCGCCCGCTCAATCGCCTCCTGAATTTCAAGGCAATGTTCGTGAAAAATCGCCCCCTGTTCGGTCAGGCGCATTTGCCTTGTCGTGCGGTGGAAGAGCCGACAGCCCAAATGCTGCTCCAGCATTTTAATGCGGTGGCTGACCACAGCCGCCGACAGGCCAAGGCTCCGCCCGGCGCTGGAAAAGGAGCCCAGAGCCACGCAGCGGGTGAAAACATGGATATTATCGAGACTGGCCATGAAGATTTACGCATCAGATTTGAAAATCATTAAACTCCAAGGCTTGTTTTGTAAAATCAGACGTCCTCTTATGGTGCTCAGAGGGTAGCTTGATGGGGGAAGTCTGATGGATCCGATTTTGGCGGAATGGGGCGGCCTGATCCTGCGCTGGACCCATATTATCACCGGCATCGCTTGGATTGGCTCGTCCTTCTATTTCATGCATCTGGATGCGGCCATCCGCGCCATTCCCGAAATTCCCGCTGGCAAAGGTGGGGAGGCTTGGGAAGTTCATGGCGGTGGCTTCTATCAAGTGCGCAAATATCTCGTCGCACCGGAAAAACTCCCCGATGAATTGATGTGGCACAAGTGGGAATCCTATTCGACTTGGGTCTCCGGCTTTTTCCTGCTCATCTGGGTCTATTATCTCTCATCCGATCTTTATTTGATCGATCCGGCTGTGCGCGCGCTCACACCTTTACAAGCCGCTGGCATTGGCATTGGCGGGCTTGTTCTGGGTTGGGTCGTTTATAATTTTCTGGTCAGTTCGAAACTGGCGGATAATCCCGTGCTCTTAGCGGCCGTTGGCTTCGCCTTCATTATGGGCATGGCCTATTTCTTCCAGATGATGTTTTCCGGTCGCGGGGCGCTCATTCACACGGGCGCGCTGATGGCAACCATCATGACTGGCAATGTCGCGATGAATATCATCCCGAACACCAAGAAAGTGATTGCCGATCTCATCGCCGGGCGTGAACCTAATCCCAATTATGGCAAACAGGCCAAGACGCGTTCAACGCATAATAATTATCTGACCCTGCCCGTCATTTTCTTGATGATCTCGGGCCATTATCCGCTCACCTTCACCTCGCCTCATGCATGGGTGATTGTCGGCCTTGTTTTGGTGGCAGGCGCGATTGTTCGCTACTTCTATAATCAGCGCCATGCCGGCAAAGGCAATAAGTGGTGGACATGGGTGGTCGCTGCATTGGCGCTCATAGCAGCCGCTTTCGTCAGCATGATGTCCAATCCCATTGGTCGCGCGCGTTTGGGGCTGGCAGCGCTTGATGCGCCTGTCATGGTTGCAAGCGCACATGTGCCAGCCGATGTGAGCGATGTTATCATGTCGCGCTGCTCCATGTGCCATGCGGCTGAACCTGTTTGGGCTGGCCTTGCCTCTCCTCCCAAAGGCATTTTGCTCGACAGTCCTGAACAAATTGCGCGCAATGCCCCGCTCATCATGGAACAGGCCGTGATGACCCATGCCATGCCGCCCAATAATATTACCGAGATCACCAAAGACGAGCGCCATTTGCTCGCCATGTGGCTCACGCGCCGCTGAGGCTTGATGATGACGCAAGTGCGGATTGAAAAACTCACAAAGGCTGCTTTCGCGCCCTTCGGCGAAGTCGTCGAAGCAGACGGCGCTCAAGAGATCCCGATCAATCAGGGCTATGCCGTGCGCCGCAATGGGCTTGGCACGATTGATGTTGCGACGAATGA
>CAWUNF010000031.1:0-10456 GCA_963923195.1 uncultured Hyphomicrobiales bacterium
ACATGCTGGTGCAAATCCGGATAGGCATGTGATCCCGCAATCGTGTCGAGATAGCGTTGCAGAGAGGCCGGAATTGTCTTTTTATCTTGGCTCATGATTTTCTCTCAGGCGATCTCGATAGGGCCAATGGCCGGTTCAACAGCGGCCGCATGGGCGAAAAGCGCGGCATCTTCATCCAAGAAACCGAGCATTTGAATGCCCAGTGGCAAGCCATGCAAAGTGATGAGGGGAAGAGACAGTGTTGGCACCCCGAGCAAAGAACCCTGTACGACAAAGATTGGATTGCCGGTTGAGTCCAAACCTACAGGGGCGACATCTGGCGCACTCAAAGTGATGCAGCACTCAGCCTTATTGGCAAGACTTGCATATGCCGCACGGATTTCTTCACGCCGCAATATATCCTGACGATAATCATCCACGCTCATAGCTTGCGCTTCATGCAGACGCTCCACCATGCCGGATGATAATTTCGATTTGTCTTTATCGACATAGGTGTTCAGCGGCCAACGCGATTCCCACGCATTGATACGCCGTGTGAGACCGAGGGATTCTTGCAAAAGCTTTTCGATACGCGCCACATCGGCATCATCTTCTGCACTGATGATGGCAATACCCGCCTCAGAAAGGCGCGTTAGTGCTGTTTCAAGAGCTTCACGCGCGTCAGCGCTTGCGACCTCCCAACCCGGTGTCTTCAGAAACGCCAAGGTCGTCGGCATATCTGCTTCGGGCGGCATGGGGGGGCCGATGATCCCTGCATGACCTGGATCACCGCCCGCGCGCTGCACGATTTCAATCGCAACCTGCCAGCAATCATCGAGAGAGGCGGCAATCACGCCTTGCACGGATTGGCTCATATAATCATGGCTACCGCCGCGATTCATGCCGCCGAGCGAGGGTTTGTAACCATAAGCACCGCAATAGCTTGCCGGACGCAAGATTGAACCCACCACTTGCGTTCCAAGACCTGCTGCAATCATGCCGCAACCAACACCTGCGGCAGAGCCGCTTGATGAGCCGCCTGGTGTGCGTGTGAGATCATAAGGATTGCACGTGGGTCCCGGACGTGTTGCAGCAAATTCAGTTGTCACGGTTTTGCCAAGAATGATGGCGCCCGCTTCACGCAAAGCATGAACGGAGGCGGAATCATATCCTGGTGACCAGCCTTCATAGAGTTCCGAACCCATTTGGGTCGGCATATCGGCTGTTTCAATCACATCTTTTATGCCAATCGGCATGCCATCAATATAAGAAAGCGGCGCGCCCTTGTGCCAGCGTTTTGTGCTGGCATCAGCGGCTTGGCGTGCAGCCTCTAAACGCATGGCGGTAAAAGCTTTCACCTGTGGTTCACGCGCCTCAATCTCAGCGATGCATCGTTCTAAAAAATCGCGCGGCGTATCAGAACCATTGGCGAAATTGCCAATGGCTTGTGAAAAAGAGCGGAGCAGGGGCTTTGCCATTAGGCGGCCTCGTCCAAACTAATCGCTGCGGCGCGTTGTTGCAGAGCAATCATGGACGTGCGCAGAAGATAAGCGCGCGCCTTCACAGGATCGGCGGCAGTGGCGGCCAATTCATCCAACACTTTCTTGCGCTCTTCGGGTTCGCGTGTTTCGAGCTGCTTCTTATTGGCAATGGTCTGGGCTTGCACATATTCGATGGAGACGGTGCGACGCTGCAAAGAATAAAGATCCATGAGGCGATCAGAGGCGCCGTTTAAAACTTGGACCAGTTTTTCTGCGAGATTAGCTGCATCTTGCAGGCCACCATTGAGACCCATGCCGCCAATTGAATTGTTCACATGCGCGGAATCGCCTGCAAGCAAAATACGACCCTTGCGGAAAGTTGCCGCGACGCGCTGATGCACGGTGTAAAGATTACGATGCACAATGTCATAAGGCGTTTTATTCGGGAAGAATTTTTGAATCCGCGAATGGACGGCTTCATCCGTCAGCAGGCTTTCTTCCGATACATTCGCATCAGCGGGGAAGACAAGACGCCACAGACCGGGCGGGCCATCTGCTGCGACTTTGAAGCAATTGCACCATTCTTCTGGGTCGGCGAAATAAGAACGCGGGCAATAGCCAAGTTCTTTATTAAAATCGAAGGGCGTGGTGAGAACAAGGAAGCGTTCCGCCCATGTAAAACCTTCAAAAGCAATGTCAGCGCCTTTGCGCACGGTTGAGCGACCCCCATCTGCGCCAATCAACCAAGCGCCATCATGCGTTTCCATGCCTTTTTTTGTTTCGACTTGGACTTTCACACGATCTGCGGTCTGTTCGACGGATGTGACTTTATGACCAAAGCGCACGTCAACATTGGACATTTTCAGCAAACGGTCGAGCAAGATTTTTGCTGTTTTGAATTGCTCGCATTGAATGACATAGGGGTATTTTGTGTCATTCTTCAAAAGATCGAGATCGAATGTTGCAACCAAATTGCGTGTTGGGCGATCCCAAAATTGGAAAATAGGAGCGGTGAGGCCCACGCGCGCCATATCTTCCACAAGGCCTGCTTCGCCTAAAACCTCGAGAGTGGCGGGATGGGTGGTTGCAGCACGCGGATCAGCTTGCAATTCATCATTCACATCAAAGACGGTGACTGGAATATTTTGACGACCGAGCAACAGGGCGCAAAAGAGGCCAACCGGGCCACCACCAGCGACGAGAACGCGTTTATCAGACGTCATTTGATCCTCTTATAAAGGCTTACATGCTGCGTGTGAGATTATTGCGGAATTCCTCAATATGGCTGCGCATGGCTTGCTCAGCCCCATTGGGATCATGATCGCGAATGGCGGCTAAAATGGCTTCATGTTGCGCATGGACATGGGCGTGATGGCCCGGTCGATTGAGCGAGATGAACCAAAAGCGCAATGAACGATCATGAAGTTTAGAGAGCGTATCTGCGAGAACATGGTTTTTGGACGCCAAGGCCAAGACATTGTGAAATTCGCGATCAAGCAACATGAGCTGCTCGCTATTACGCGCATCAATCCATTGCGCAGCGCGTGCTAAAATATCGCTCAAATGTTTGATCTCATCCTGTTCAGCGCGTTCGGCTGCCAAGCGGATGCCAAAAATTTCATTGATCAAACGCACATCAACGATTTGCATGATCTCATCGAGGCTCACGGGCTTCACAATCACGCCCTTGCGCGGCATGACATCCACCATGCCCTCGAGCATGAGCCGATCAATGGCTTGGTGCACAGGTGTGCGGCCAATGCCGAGCGAGGCTGACACGAAAGCCTCGTTTAAATATTCACCCGGTCGAAAGGCGCAGGTGATAATGCGATGTTTAATGGCTTCATAAGCGGCATCCCGCAAAGATTGCGCGCCTTTGGCCTCGCGCCTGCGCGGATCGCTCACTGGCTGACCTTTTGCAGGAACGCGCTGCTCGTTCATCCAAGCACCGGCAATTTATGGAGCCGATAGGCGTGGCGAATGGTGCGGTTAAGGACGGGATCATGAATTTCATATTCAAAGTAATCCGCCGGACGAATGCCGCCTTTGGCCGCAAAGGTTCCGCAAAACATCAAGGCACCTTCATCCAGCGATGCTTTTCCCTCATAGCCTTTGATCAAGGCGAGGGGATCTTGCATGGCTGTCACAGACCCTTCTTGATAGAGAATGCGCGCGCCGCCTTCTTCAATGAAAGAGCGCATAACCAGTTGATCCCAATGCGGTGCGACATCCGCAAAAGCCCAGAATTCTGATGCAATTGGCTTTTCGCACATTTGTTTGGAGACGGTGACATTATAAGTCTCGGCTTTGCGATCCGTATGGTCAGATCCAAGCCCGATCCAAAGCTCACCATCCCATTGGGTGAGGACAAATTCGACTTCGCCCGAGGATTCCTCGCCAATCGTCTCAATCTCAGTGGCCGTCGTGATCCGGCTTGCACTCACGCGGTAGTAAATGGGGGTGGATGCAGGGCGCGGCACTCCCAGCTCTTCGAGCTCCCGAATATGCTTTTCTAACGCGGCCTTATCTCGGCCCGTCCAGCCGGCGACAATGGCTTTCTTAACAGAAAGCTCTTTCTTTTCAGCCTGTTGGCCTTTGTGTCTTGTGATCAGCATTTGATCTGCCTGTGCCACATCTGTGAAATATCACAGTAATCGGCAACCAGATGCTGTCAACGGGTTTCGCGGAAAAAGTGTGGATCTTCAGGCTTTAAGCGATTTTGATGCGGATCGGCACGTGATCGGAGGGTTTTTCGCGCGCGCGCATCTCCTTATCAATATGAACTGATTGGAGCCGGTCTGCGGCCTGTGGTGAGAGCAGGAGATGGTCAATGCGGATGCCATTGTTCCGCTGCCAGGCACCGGCCTGATAATCCCAAAATGTATAGAGGCCCGCATCATCGCTCACGGCGCGCAAAGCATCTGTGAGGCCAAGATTGAGAAGTGTGCGGAATTTTTCCCGCGTTTGCGGCAAGAAAAGCGCATCATTCGCCCAAAGCGCGGGATCATGACAATCTTGTGCGGCTGGGATGACATTATAATCACCCGCTAAGACCAGCGGTTCCTCAAGACGCAACAGGCTCCGCGTATGGGCGATCAAACGATCCATCCAGGCGAGTTTATAAGTATATTTTTCGGTGCCGACGGGATTGCCATTGGGCAGATAGATGGAGGCAACACGCACAATGCCATTTTCATGGGGAACAATGGCTTCTATATAGCGCGCTTGTTCATCGCTTGAATCACCCGGCAGGCCGATGCGCACGTCCATTGGTCGTTTGGAAAGAATAGCGACGCCGTTAAAGGTTTTCTGGCCGTGAACCGCCACATTATAGCCAGCCTGCTCCACTTCGAGGCGCGGAAAGGCATCATCCATACATTTCAATTCTTGTAAGCACAGAACGTCTGGCTCAACCTCTTTCAGATAAGACAGAAGATGATCAAGCCTTTGCCGGACGGAATTGACGTTCCATGTTGAAATGATCACGAGAGGCGTCCTTATCGTCAGATCCAGCGGCCAAGCGACCACATCCATTCGCCGGGGCGTGATCGAATGTTGTTTTCAAGCGCCAATTGGATACGCGCCGTTGTTTCCAAAATATCAGCTTCACGATCGCCGCTTTGTGCGACTTGGATTTCATCCACGCGAATTTTGAAACGCACGCCTGCCTCGCGCTGCACATGGGCAATAAAAACAGGCTTATTGAGCGTCACAGCCAGTATGGCTGGAAATGGATTTGAGGGCGCAAGGTGACCAAAGAAAGGCACTTTGGGTCCACGTCGCTCGCGCAAATCCGCCATGACTGAGAGCGCACCGCCTTTTTTGACATATTTACTGGCGGCCAGTCCGGTGCTGAGTTGCTTCTGAAAAAGACCGTCTGGATAAAGCTCTGCGCGTTGATCGCGCACCATTGCATCGACAAAGGGATTTTTGAGCCTTTGATAAATGCCGGCCGTTCTGATGCCTAATTGTGCAAAGCCAACAACGGCAATTTCCCAATTCCCTTGATGGGCCGTGCAAGCAATGAAACCATTGCATTGGCGAAAACGCTCTAACAGCCTATCGGCATGTTCGACTTTGACACGATCTGAATGAAGGATCTCCGATAGCCAAAAGCTCTCCGCAAAGACGCGGCCCATAGTTTCCCAACTTTGTCGGGCAATGGCATCATGTTCTTGTGCGGATAAATTCGGATAGGCCAATTTCAACTGTTCCAAGACGCGATCATGGCGCTTGGAAATGGGCGCAATCCAACGGAACAGAACCCCCGTAATGGCGGAAGCTGTTTCCATCGGTAAGAGGCGCATCAGGCCGGCAAAGAGGCGGTACAGCGCATATTCGAGGCGATAGCGCAAAGGCGGGCCTGATCTCGAGATGGGGCAAAAGAGGATGCCGATACCGCTTTTTTGGGGGGCGCTCGAGGATTGTCAAGTCAAGGGCAGGCGTTGGGCTATGGGGTGTGATGGATCGTCGTGGAAAGCTCAGAATCCCTGTGCTGTCCGGTGTTTGGGATGATGTGTCTGGCCCGATGATCGGGGTGGCTGAACAGTTTTATCCCGGGCAGGGACAGATTGATCATCCGCCCGGATTGCAAAGCTTTCGCACTGCAATAGCACCCTTGCGAAAGTCGTTTCTGCCTCAGTTCAAAAATCTGTTATGCTTTGAGCACCGCTCCGCCGCACCTGACGGTTTTGAGTTGAGAAAAGCCAATTGGAGGAATGCCTATGTCATTGACGCGCCGCCATGTGCTCGCTGGTTCCATTGCCGCCCCCGCTTTGTTGAAATTTTCCTCTGCTCAAGCAGCGACAACGCTGAAAATTTCGCATCAATTCCCCGGTTCAAATGGCAAGGATGGCGATTTCCGTGACATTCTCTGCCATCGTTTCGCGCAGGAACTCGCCGCCAAAAGCTCTGGTGAAATGGCCGCGCAAGTCTATGCCGGTTCATCTTTGATGAAGGTGAATTCGCAAGTTTCATCTTTGCGCAAGGGCGCATTGGATATGTCGCTTGTGCCGATCTCTTATGCGGGCGGCGAAATGCCGGAAGTCAATATCGGCCTTATGCCGGCGCTTGTGAGTTCTTATAAGCAAGGATTGGCGTGGAAACAGGCAGCCGTTGGTAAGGAATTTTCAAAATTCCTCAATGACAAGGGCATCGTCATTGTGACTTGGATTTGGCAAGCAGGTGGTGTTGCCAGCCGCGCGGCACCCTTGATCAATCCGGAAGATGCCAAGGGCATGAAAATTCGTGGTGGCTCGCGTGAGATGGATCTCATGTTGCAAGCAGCAGGAGCGGCTGTTCTGTCGCTTCCCTCGAATGAGCTTTATGCGGCCATGCAGACGGGGGCTTGTGATGCAGGCCTGACCTCATCGACCAGTCTCATTTCTTTCAAGCTTGAAGAAATTGCCAAACATCTGACAACAGGTCGTGGCAAATCCTATTGGTATATGCTTGAGCCGCTGATTATGTCGAAGAGCATTTTCGATGCTTTGCCGAAAAAGCAGCAGGATCTCATCATGGAAATTGGCGAAGGTCTTGAAGCCTATGGGCGCGATGCGGCTATGGCTGATGATGAAGCGGTCGCCAAAATTTATGAAAAGGCTGGCGCCAAGATTCACGATCTTGATGAGACGATTGTTGAGAAATGGCGTAAAATTGCCCGTGAAACAGCTTGGAAAGATTATGCCGCGAAAAATGCAGGCAGTGCAAAATTGCTCCAACTGGCCGAGGCTGTTCCGGCATGAGTTCACATGGGTTCGAATTGCCGGGTGCAGCGCAGCCGGTTGAGAAAGTCGGCGGTCCCCTTGGGGCCGCCGAAAGCGCCTTATCAGCGCTCAATCAGCTCATCATGTTTTGCGCTTCCCTCGCACTCATCGCAGCCAGTCTCATTTTGAGCTATAGCGTTGTCGTGCGCTATTATTTCAAAGCGCCGACCTATTGGCAGGATGAGGCGTCTGTGTTCCTGCTGGTCGGGGCGACCTTCCTCACAGCCGCCCATGTACAATCCAAGCGCGGCCATGTTGGCATTGATGCACTTGTGGGCTTTTTATCGCCTGCAGCTAATCGCATCCGTGTTTTGCTGGTTGATATAGCCAGCTTAGCCTTTTGCGCATTCTTCTCATGGAAATCTTGGACTTTATTCCATGAAGCTTGGGAAGATGGGCAGGTGACATCCTCAACTTGGGCGCCGCCGCTTTGGATTCCTTATTCAGTGATGGCGGCAGGCATGAGCCTTTTATGCCTGCAAATTGCGCTCCAAATCGCGCTTTATTTTCAAAAGGGTCAGCGCTCGTGAGCACTCTTTATGTTGGCCTCTTATATGGTGGCGCGACACTTTTTGCCATGTTTGCAGGCATGCCGATTGCTTTTGCGCTCGGTGCTGTGGCGATTGTGTTTATGTATTTCTTCATGCCAGCGGCATCGCTTGATACGGTGACGCAAAATGTTTTTGAAGAAATGGCCTCCATCACACTTCTGTCCATCCCGCTTTTCATTTTGAAAGGGGCTGCGATTGGAAAATCGCGGGCAGGTCAAGATCTCTATTCCGCTCTTCATGCATGGATGCATCGCGTGCCGGGTGGTCTTGGCATTGCTAATGTTTTTGCTTGTGCGCTTTTTGCCGCAATGGCTGGCTCTTCGCCTGCGACCTGTTCAGCGATTGGTTCAGCAGGCATTCCTGAAATGCGCAAGCGTGGCTATTCCGGCGGCTTTGCTGCGGGTATTATTGCCGCTGGCGGCACGCTTGGTATTTTGCTGCCGCCCTCCATCACCATGATCCTTTATGCGGTTGCCGCAGAACAATCTTTGGGCCGCTTGTTTCTGGCAGGAATTGGGCCCGGCATTTTGCTCGTCATGCTCTTTGCTGCTTATGCCGTCTTCCGCTTTCGACAGGAATATCGGATGGCGCTTGGCGAATATGAGCGCACAGGTCGCGCCCATGAAATTTTAGAGAAACACGAATATACAATGGCGGAAAAGATCAGTGCCTTGCCGCGGGTCATTCCCTTTGTCGCACTCCTCACCGGTGTGATGTTTGCGCTTTATGGTGGCTATGCAACGCCATCAGAGACGGCTGGCCTTGGTGGCCTTCTGGCGCTTGCTTTGATTGCAATCATTTACTCAGTTTGGCGCCCGTCTGATCTCGAGCCCATTCTATCCTCGACTTTGCGGGAATCGACCATGTTGATGATGATCATCGGCATGTCTTTGCTCTATTCCTATGTGATGAGCTATTTGCATATATCGCAAGGTGCCGCGCAGGCCATTGTCGCGCTCCATCTCGATAAATGGCTCTTGCTGACGACCATTTTATTGCTGGTCGTGGTTTTGGGATTTTTCCTGCCACCCGTCTCGATCATTCTCATGACAGCGCCGATCATCTTGCCGCCGATTAAAGCGGCGGGATTTGATCTCATTTGGTTTGGCGTCGTGATGACGATTGTGATGGAATTGGGCCTCATTCACCCGCCTGTGGGATTGAATATTTTTGTCATTCGCAATATTGCGCCTGACATTCCTCTGAAAGAGGTCATCTACGGAACTCTGCCCTTTGTCGTTTTGATGATTGGCGCGGTGATCCTCTTATGTCTCTTTCCGAATATTTCGACCTCTCTGCCGGATCTCGTGATGGGCCCGGCCAACAGCCGCTAAAGGCCTTCGCCAATGAGTAATCTGTTCGACCGCCTTATTCGCAACACGCCCAATACGATGGCCAAGGCCATCGAAAATATCGACGGCACCATTTATTCTTATGGCGATCTTTTTGCGCTTTCCGCGCAAATTGCGCATGTCTTGGTGGCGCAAGGCGTGAAGCCCGGAGATCGCGTCGCAGCTCAAGTTGAAAAATCAGTTCCAGCTCTTGTGCTGTATCTTGCGACAGTGCGGGCAGGGGCCGTCTATCTGCCGCTCAACACAGCCTATACGCTCGCCGAGCTCGATTATTTTATTGGTGATGCGGAACCAAGCCTCATTGTCTGCGATCCATCTTCTGAAAAAGGTATTTTGGAATTGGCCGCAAAAGTAGGCGCCAAAGTATTGACGATTGATCCGGTGGGACAGGGATCGCTTGTATCAGCGGCTGCGCAACAATCGAGGGAATTTTCAACGATTGATCGCAGAGGCGATGATCTCGCTGCTATTCTTTATACATCTGGCACGACGGGTCGCTCTAAGGGCGCCATGCTCACGCATGATAATCTTCATTCCAATGCAGCCACTTTGGTTGAATATTGGCGCTTCACGTCGAACGATGTTCTGATTCATGCTTTGCCGATTTATCACACGCATGGACTTTTTGTGGCGTCCAATGTGACTTTTTTCTCCGGCGCATCGATGATCTTCCTGCCGAAATTTGATCCTGAGAAAATTATGGATCTTATGGGGCGCGCGACATGTTTGATGGGCGTGCCGACTTTCTATGTCCGTCTGTTGCAGCATCCAAAGCTCAACAAAGATACGGTCAAAAATATGCGCCTTTTCGTATCGGGTTCTGCGCCTTTGCTCGCTGATACGCATCGTGAATGGAGCGCTAAAACAGGTCATGCCATTTTGGAGCGTTATGGCATGACAGAAACCAATATGAATACATCTAACCCCTATGATGGTGAGCGCGTGCCGGGGGCTGTTGGTCATCCTTTGCCGGGCGTTTCTGTGCGCATTGCGGACCCTGAGACCGGCACGCTTTTGGCGGCTGAAGAAATTGGGATGATTGAAGTCAAAGGCCCCAATGTTTTTAAGGGCTATTGGCGCATGCCTGAAAAGACGCAAGCGGAATTCAAACCCGATGGCTTTTTTATCACGGGCGATCTCGGAAAAATTGATACACGCGGCTATGTCCATATTGTGGGGCGTGGCAAGGATTTGATTATTACCGGTGGCTTTAATGTCTATCCGAAAGAAATTGAATCTGAGATTGATGCCATGCCGGGTGTGTTTGAAAGCGCTGTGATTGGCGTCCCACATCCCGATTTCGGCGAAGGTGTCACGGCCATTGTTGT
>CAWUNF010000032.1:0-10421 GCA_963923195.1 uncultured Hyphomicrobiales bacterium
CTGCTGCAATCTGGCTGGCGCTGAGGCCATCCAGCCAGAGCTTCCGCAAGAGCTCTACACGTTCATCAGTCCAGGACATTTTTGTCCCTCCTCCAGGGTCCACACCACAAGAATCCGGGAGCGCACGCTGCACCGGGTTTAGCCGGCGTCGTTTGACGCAATACGCTCAAAGAATGGGCCGCAATACGAGATGTCGTAGTCGACGGAGGGGACGCTACACTAGGCCTTGAATCAGGTGCAAGCGCATGGGGCGCGCCTGATTTGTTTTCCCCAAGGACTTCATGAATCTGTCGCCTTTGCGCAACGCTGGTTCAACAAGTGGTGGCGAAATGGGGCTTTTGGGCCCTTTTGTGCAGCTCTCGTCTCATTTGACCGGGGACGCGTGAGAAACTACACTTGACTCACAAGCTGCCGCCCTCTGAGGCGGCAATTCCTTTTTAAGGCCCCCGACAATCCGGCTGGAGAAGTTCTGTGACCTCTGCGCTTTTGCCGACCTATGCGCGTTATGACCTCGCCTTTGACAAGGGCGAAGGCGCTTGGCTGACGGCGGTTGGCGGGCAGCGATATTTGGATTTCGGTGGCGGCATTGCGGTTGCAAGCCTTGGCTATTCTCACCCGCATCTCGTTGAGGCTTTGACCGAACAGGCCAAAAAGCTCTGGCACACGTCAAACCTGTTCCAAATTCCAGAAGGTGAGCGCCTCGCCCAGCGCCTCGTGGACAATTCTTTCGCGGATTTCGTTTTCTTCACCAATTCCGGCGCTGAGGCGATGGAATTGGCAATCAAAATGGCGCGCAAATATCATGCGGCCAGCGGCAACCCGGAAAAATATCGCATCATCACCTTTGAAGGTGCTTTTCACGGGCGCACGCTCGCGACCATCGCGGCGGGTGGCAATCAGAAATATCTCGATGGTTTTGGCCCGCCGGTGGATGGCTTTGATCAAGTGCCCTTTGGCGACCACGAGGCTTTGAAAAAAGCCATTGGTCCGCAGACCGGCGCCATCATGATTGAGCCGATCCAAGGCGAGGGGGGTATTCGCCCCGTGCCGCCGCAATGTCTCAAAGGTCTGCGCCAGCTCTGCGATGAGCATGGGCTTTTGTTGATCTTTGATGAAGTGCAAACAGGTGTGGGCCGCACGGGCAAACTCTTCGCGCATGAATGGGCGGGCGTGACTCCAGACATTATGGGTGTCGCTAAGGGTATTGGCGGCGGCTTTCCGCTTGGCGCTTGTTTGGCGACGAAAGAAGCTGGCAAGGGCATGATTGCTGGCACGCATGGCACGACTTATGGCGGCAATCCGCTGGCAATGGCGGTTGGCAATGCTGTTCTTGATGTTGTTCTGGCGGACGGCTTTCTGGATCATGTGCGCGCAATGGGCGCGCGTTTGCGCCAAAAGCTTGGCGCTGTGCAAGCCCAACATGCAGGCGTGATTGAAGAGGTGCGTGGCGAAGGCCTGATGCTTGGCCTGAAACTCGTGCCCAATAATGGCGAATTTGCTGCTGCTGCACGTGGGGAACATGTGCTGGTTATTCCAGCGGGCGATAATGTTGTGCGCCTTCTGCCGCCTCTCATCATTGGTGAGGCCGAAGTGGATGAGGCGGTGAAGCGTTTGGATGCGGCATGTGCACGCATAGAAGCCGCAAAGAAAGAATCGACTGGAGTGAAGGCGTGATGAGCGCGCAAAATCAGGGCGCGCCGCGCCATTTCCTTGATCTGTCCGATGTGGATGCAGGCGAATTGCGCCGCATTCTTGACTGGTCGCTGGCCACGAAAAAAGCCCGCGTGAAAGGCACGCGCGCAAAGAGCCGCCCGCTTGAGGGCCGCGCTCTGGCGATGGTTTTCGACAAGCCCTCGACCCGCACGCGTGTTTCTTTTGATATGGCTATGCGTGAGCTTGGTGGTGAAACGCTCATGCTGACGGGCGCTGAAATGCAGCTCGGCCGTGGCGAAACCATTGGTGACACGGCGCGCGTTCTCTCGCGCTATGTCGATGCCATTATGATCCGCATTCTTGACCATGATGACATGGTGGAATTGGCGCGTTTTGCCTCTGTGCCAGTGATCAATGCGCTGACCAAGCGTTCGCATCCTTGCCAAGTCATGGCCGATGTTCTGACGTTCGAAGAGCACAAGGGCCCGGTCAAAGGCCGCACGGTCGCCTGGACGGGGGATGCCAACAACGTGCTCAACAGTTGGATTCATGCCGCGCAGCGTTTCGATTTCACGATCAATGTCGCAACGCCGGAAGAATTTGCGCCAAGTGCCGCAATTGTCGATTGGGCGAAAGCCAATGGCGCCAAGCTCAATGTCATGCGCGATCCGCGTGAAGCTGTGCGCGGTGTCGATTGCGTGATTTCCGATTGCTGGGTGTCGATGGGCGATGAAGATGAAGCGCGCAAGCGCCATAATCTTTTGGCGCGTTATCAGGTCAATGAAGATCTGATGGCCATTGCTGGCCCGCAAGCCATATTCATGCATTGCCTGCCCGCTCATCGCGGCGAAGAAGTGACGGATGCGGTGATTGATGGGCCGCAATCAGTTGTTTTCGATGAAGCTGAAAACCGCCTTCATGCACAAAAGGGCGTGCTGGCTTGGTGCTTGGGTGAGTTGAAGTGAGCGATCCTGCTTCGCGTGCCGTCTCGGATCATGGATCCGATGATGTAGTGTTGCCGTTCGTCGTCGAGCCTTTGGAAAGCCGTGGCCGCATTGTGCGTCTTGGCGCATCTGTTGATCGCATCCTTGCCCAACATGGCTATCCGGCCCCTGTGGCGCGCTTGGTTGGCGAAGCGGCAGCGCTCGCCATTCTTCTTGGCTCATCGCTGAAGTTTCAAGGTCGCTTTCAAGTGCAAACGCGCAGTGATGGCGTCGTTGATATGATCGTCATTGATTTTGATGCGCCTGATCGCGTGCGGGGCTTTGCGCGTTTTGATGCGGAGCGTTTAAAAGAAGCGCTTGCTGTGAATGAAGCTGCACCCGCTCAATTATTGGGGCGCGGCCATTTGGGTCTCACCATTGATCAAGGCCCAGAGTTTCAGCGCTATCAAGGCGTCGTGCCGCTTGATGGGCAGGGGCTTGAACAGGCTGCGCATCAGTACTTTTTGCAATCAGAGCAAATCCCAACTGTTGTGCGTCTGGCTGTTGGTGAGACGGTGACGGGAGAGGGTTCGCGTTGGCGGGCAGGCGGTTTGATGCTGCAATTCCTGCCGCAATCTTTGGATCGTCGTCGTCAAGCAGATTTGCATCCGGGTGATGCGCCCGAAGGGGCTGCCATTCAGCAGGGCGAAGAAGATGATGCTTGGGTTGAGGCCAAAAGCCTTGTCGCCACGATTGAAGATCATGAGCTGGTTGATCCCATGCTTTCGAGCGAGCGCTTGCTCTATCGCCTTTTCCACGAGCGTGGCGTGAAAGTGTTTGAAGAGCAGAACGTGCATCATGCCTGCCGCTGTTCGACACAACGCATCGAAGACATGCTGCGCGGTTTTACCGTGCAAGAACGCAAAGACATGATCGGCGATAATGGTCGCATTGGCGTGACCTGCGAATTCTGTTCAACGCATCGCGATTTTGATCCAAAGGATTTCGATGTCTGACGTGAAGATCCGTCTGCGCGACCTCTCCAAGGTCTTCCACACGCGCGCGGGCGCTTTTACCGCGCTCGAGCCGATGACGCTTGATATTCCAACCGGCTGCTTTTTCATGATTGTCGGCCCCTCGGGCTGCGGCAAAACCACTTTGCTGCGCATTTTGGCCGGTCTTGAAAAACCCTCGTCTGGCACGCTTGAGATCACAAAGCCTGCGGCAGGCCGCCCATCCAATTCAATGGTGTTTCAAGGTGACTCTCTATTTCCTTGGATGAGCGTGTTTGAAAATGCCGCCTATGGATTGCGGATGCGCCATCGCCCCGAAGGCGAGATCAAAGATATCGTCGGCCATTATTTGCAGCGCACGGGTCTGTCGCGTTTTCACAATGCTTTCCCACATCAATTGTCAGGCGGTATGCGCCAGCGCGTCTCAATCGCGCGCGCCTTTGCCAATGATCCTGATATTCTCTTGATGGATGAGCCTTTCTCGGCGCTGGATGAGCAAAACAAAATTTTGCTGCAAGAAGAGCTGCTGCGGATTTGGGAAGAAACGCGCAAGACGGTCATGTTCATCACCCATTCGGTGGATGAAGCTGTGACGCTTGGTGATCGCATTATGATCATGACAGCTCATCCGGGTCGCGCGAAGCAGATTGTCGATGTGCCGTTTGAGCGCCCGCGCCGCGTGTTGGAGCTGCGCGCCAAGCCTGAATATGGCGAATTGGTCTATTCGATCTGGGGCCATTTGCGCGATGAAGTGCAGCGTGCCCGTGCGCTCGATGAAGGGAGTGCGGCATGAAAAAGCCCGGCACTTTCGGTTTGAGCCAAGACACAATTGAGCGCCTGCTTAATGTCGCCTCTCCCGTGATCCTGCTTTTAATCTGGGAAATCTGCGCGCGTTTCGGCGTCATTGACGTGCGCTTCTTTCCAGCACCGTCCAAAATTTTCACGCAGCTCATGGTGATGGTCGAAAACGGCCAGCTCTGGAAACATTTTTGGGCGTCGATGCAGCGCCTTTTCTGGGGCTTTTTGTTTGGCGGCGTGCCGGCTTTGATTTTGGGTGTGGCAATGGGCCTGTCGCGGCCCTTGCGCATGTTGGTCGAGCCTCTGGTCTCGGCCACCTATCCAGTGCCGAAAAGTGCCATTTTGCCGTTGGTTTTGTTGATTTTCGGGCTGGGTGAAAGCTCGAAAATTGTGATGGTCGGCATTGGTATTTTCTTCCCCATTGTCATCAATGCAATGGCGGGCGTGCTCGAAATTCAAAAGATCTATTTTGATGTGTCGCAGAATTTTGGTGCGAGCCGTTGGCAAGTTTTCCGCACGGTTGCACTGCCCGGTGCTATGCCGCTCATTCTGACAGGTGTGAAGCTTGGCATTGGCATGGGCCTCGTGCTGATTTCCATTGCTGAAATGGTCGGCGCGAAAAGCGGCCTCGGTTACATGATGTGGAACGCGTGGGAAATTCTCTCGGTGGAGACCATGTATGTCGGCCTCATTGTCATTGCCGTGCTTGGCATTGTCTTTTCGCAGATTGTGAGCGAGATCGAGCGTTTCATCGTGCCGTGGAAACAGGCAAGGTAAGCCTCCACCCAGCCGTCATTGCGAGCGAAGCGAAGCAATCCAGAAGCCGCACGTGAGGCCTCTGGATTGCTTCGTCGCGGCGCTCCTCGCAATGACGGGCGCTAAAGATCCGCAAACCGCTCTGTTGCTGCAACAAGCGCGCGCTGAATGCCTGCCTCGACTGTCGCATGGCCCGCATCGGGTACAATTTCCAACAGCGAATTGGGCCAAAGCTGGTGCAATTCATAAGCGGTGACGGGTGGCGTCACGCTGTCATAACGGCCTTGCACAATGATTCCGGGAATGGCGGAGAGGTGCCCCGCATTGCTCAGAATTTGCCCTTCTTCCAGAAAAGACTGGTGCATGAAATAATGCGCTTCGATGCGCGCAAGTGCGCGTGTCTGGGGGCTCGCAAAAGAAGGCGCGGGTGCGGCTGGTGGCGTGCGCGGCATCAGTGTCAGAAGCTTGGCTTCATAAGCGCACCAATGGGCAGCGGCTGACAATTCCATCTCTTCATCACCGCAGGTGAGGCGCTGATGATAGGCGCGCACGAGATCGCCGCGTTCAGCCTCAGGAATAAATCCCGCAAAGGCCGCATGTGCTTCGGGGTAAAGATGGCGTGCGCCATTGCCATAAAGCCAATCGACTTCGCGTTGGCGGGCTGTAAAAACCCCACGCAAAACAAGGCTTTTGACGCGCTCAGGAAAAGTTTGCGCATAGGCGAGCGCAAGCGTTGCGCCCCAAGAGCCACCCAGCACGCATTGAAATTGCGTCACGCCCAAATGTTCGCGCAGGCGTTCAATATCGCGGATCAAATCTTGCGTGGTGTTATTTTCAAGCGAGCCGATAGGCTTGGAACGCCCCGCTCCGCGCTGATCAAAGAGAATGATGCGATAGATATCGGGATTAAACAGGCGTCGATTGTCGGTGGAGCATCCACCACCCGGTCCACCATGCAGGAAAAGCGCGGGCTTGCCTTCTCGGTTGCCGCAGGTCTCCCAATAGAGCGCATGGCCATCGCCGGTTTCCAAAGCACCGATGGCATAAGGATCAATCGGTGGATAGAAACCGGCGCGCATATTTTCTTTAAACCTTCGCACTCTCCACGCGGCCAAGCGCGGCAGAAGTTGGGAAGACGAGCGACTTAATGACGACAGGCACAGCGCCAGATGTTTCCAGCATGGCGCCAATGTCGATGAAGTCGAATTCCTTGAGATTGATCCCGTCGATCGAGACAATCGGATTGGTCATCTTCTGCTCTTCGAGGCAGTGAATACCAACCAAGCCACCAATATCGCCATCGCCGACAAGAATGAGCGGGAAGCCTTTGCCAAGCTGCACGGAGAGACCTTCGCGCACGCCTTTCACAAAATCATCGAGACGACGGAAGGTGGCAGAGCCACCCCAGCGATAGCACATAGCAACGGCCTGTTCGCCTTCATGCAAATCCAGACGGCGCAGCGCTGCCTTAATCGCTTGTGCAAGAGCGGCAACGTCAAGATCATCCGATTCCATCGGTAGATCTGGCGTAATGACGGGAACATTGCGCAGGGGCAAAACATCCAGCGGATTGACGAAAATCGTCGAGCCTGAAACTTGGATCGTATATTGCGAGGCGCCAACAACGGTCGCACGAATGCCCTCATCTGGTCGTTCCAGACGCGGGCCCCAAGCCGTGACGCGCTTCAGGATTGCGGCAGCGAGCTTCGGGCCCAAATCGCCGAAGCCCGTCTTCTGGCGGTTATAGACATATTCCGACACGCCGCCCGAGAAGGTCACTGCATCGGGCTTTTTCTCATTCTTCAGCGCATCAACACGCAAGAGAGAGGCGGTTTCAGCCGAGAGTTTCTGCACGCTGACAGCTTCCATCAAGCGCTCAGCCATGCGCTCAATCATGGCATCGAGCTTGGCCTCATCAGGCTTGGCGCCCATTTCCAAAGGGAGGCCAACTTCAGCCGCAAAGCGACGTGCTGCTTCTTCGATGCGGACAATTTTGCCATCGCCATCGAAGGAGAGAATGCGTGCGCCCACATCAATGGCGGTCATTTCGACGATTTCGCCATTTTCGCAGACGGCGATTTTCGATGTGCCGCCGCCAATGTCGATATTCATCACGCGGTTGCGCTCGCGCAGAGAGCGGGCGGCCGCGCCTGAGCCGAAGGCGGCCAGCGTCGTTTCCAGCCCGTCGCCAGCGGAGACCGAGACGAATTTGCCGGTCTGGGCGGCGAAGAGCTCGCCAATGGCACGCGCATTGTTGCGGCGCACGGCAACGCCCGTGAGGATCAGCGCGCCTGTGTCGATCGACATGGGGTCAATGCCAGCCATTTCATATTGCTTGTCGATAAAGGCGCCGAGCTTGGTCTTATCGATTTCGGTCAAATCGGCCGTGTAGGGGGTCAAAAGCACGTCGGATTCGTGAAAAACCTCACGTTCCGTGACGATATAGCGATTGTCGACGCGCTCCAGCACGAGGCGGGAAAAGACCAGATGAGAGGTCGAGGAGCCGATATCGACGCCGACACTGACCAGGCGGATTTCGTCTTCCTCTTCGAGGCTGCGCCGCACATTGCTGAAAAATACGCGTCCCCCAACGGCCTCGTCACTCATTTTGGCGCTCCTGTCACCTTTTTTGGCCCGGTTTCCCGGGGCTTTGCCTTTGTTGTTTGCAATCGGCCAAAGCAAGGGACCTGTCAACCGCGGGGCGGTCCGTCCAAACCTTTGTTTTCAGGGGGCTGAAGCCCCTCAGACTGCTGTTTCCGCTTGCCTTTGACCCGTCTAGACCTTAGTCGAATGAGAGACAATAAAAATAAGCCCCAAGCCAAAGGCAGGGCGGGAGGACGCGGCCCCACAAGGACCGCCGACAGACTTCGAAAAGGCGCCAGCAGGCACACCCCCCTGAAGAGGGTCGAGCCCAAATTGCGCGCCCCATTAAAAACAACGAGGGATGCGTTTCTCATGGCCGGCGCCGAAGACGACAAGAAGAACAAGGGACATTCTATGTCCGATCATCATGGCATGGGCCCGGGCTGGAAACATGAGCATGACGGTTATTCCGATCACGACCATGACGAATATGACATGGACGGCCCGATTGAAGACAATCCGCTCTGGCAGGCTGACAATGTCCACCTCACCAGTGTTGGCGTTGATATTGGGTCTTCCGGCACGCAGGTCATTTTCTCGCGCATCCATTTGCGCCGTCTCGCGGAAGATTTGACGAGCCGCTATTACGTTGTCTCGCGCGACACGATTTATCTCTCGCCTGTGTCGCTCACACCTTATGCCAGCGAAACCCGCATTGACGATGTGAAGCTCGGCGAGATCATCAAGGCTGCTTATGAAGGCGCTGGCCTGAAAGCCTCTGAAGTGGATACGGGCGCGGTTATTCTGACGGGTGAAGCTTTGCGTCGTGAAAATGCGCAGGGCATTTCAAATTTGCTGTCGGAAGCGGGCGGCGAATTTGTTTGCGCCACTGCAGGCCACCACATGGAATCCATGCTGGCGGGCTATGGATCGGGTGCGGCCAATGTGTCGCTCGAAACAGGCAAGCGCGTTTTGAACATCGACATTGGCGGCGGCACGACAAAGCTTGCTGTTCTCGAAGGTGGCCGCGTTCTGTCGACCGCTGCTTTCCACGTCGGTGGACGTCTGCAAGTGGTGGACGAGAATTTCAAAATCATTCGTCTTGATCCGGCAGGTAAGACACATGCCAAGCGCGCGGGCTTTGATTGGAAGCTCGGCGATACAGTGACCTCTGAACAGCTCGACAAAGTGGCGGATGTCATGGCGGATACGCTTGTGGCCGCGCTGACTGCGCGCCCGCTGCCGCATGATATTGCTCATCTCTATCTGACCGATCCGATTCTTGATTTCGGCAATCTCGGCGGCATCATGTTCTCCGGCGGCGTTGCAGAATATGTTTATGCGCGCGAAGAGCGTGATTTTGGCGATATGGGCAAGCGCCTTGGCACAGCCATTCGTCGCAAGGTGGAACAGGGTCGCTTCCCGTGGTCCTTCTTGCCAGCGGGCGAATGTATCCGCGCAACGGCGCTGGGTGCGTCTGAATATTCCGTCCAGCTCTCAGGCAATACGAGCTATATTTCAAACCCCGGCGAATTGCTGCCGCGTCGCAATCTGCAAGTCATCCAGCCGCCGGTGGAAACAGGCGATGAGATTGATCCAGATGCCGTAGCCAAGGCGATCAAATCGCATCGCAAGGCGTTTGAAGTGGAAAGCGCAGATGTTGATATTGCGCTCGCTTTGCGTTGGACGGGTGTGCCGGCCTATGATCGCATTGCGCCTTTCGCCAAGGGCATTATTGCAGGCCTCGCCGATCATATTGCAGCGAACAAGCCGCTTTACATCATGCTTGATGGGGATATTGCGCAGACGCTTGGCGCTGTCATGCGCGAAGAATTCCATGTCGCCTCTGAAATCCTTGTTATCGACGGCGTCATGCTGATGGATTTCGATTACATCGACCTCGGCAAAGTGCGCATTCCTTCTTTCACCGTGCCCGTAACAATTAAATCGCTCGTCTTCTCAGAAGATCCGCGTGGGCCCCGTGCGAAAGAGATCATCCATCATCGTGGCGAAGACGATCATGGTCATGATCACGGGCACAGCCATTCGCACACACATTCCCACGGTTCTGGTCACCACCATCACCACGGGCATGATCACAAACACTGAGTGAGGCGCTAAGCTTGTCATCTGTTCAACACATGTCGGATTTGCCGCAATCGGCACCGCAATCTGCGGTGAAGGCCGATCCGAAATGGTTTGTGATGGGCGGCGTTGTGTCCGTCGTGGCCTGGCTGGCGCTCGTCCCGCTGGTCTTTCTGATCTATCAAAGTTTCCGCACGCCAGGCACAGCGCGCAAACCCGCTGTTTGGACGCTTGGCAATTATCTGGAAGCCTATTCCAGCTCTGACACGCTCATCCTCTTTGCCAATTCGGTGGAATTTGCCGCAGGCACGGCCATTCTGGCTTTGGTGATTGGCACAGCGCTCGCTTGGATGACGGAGCGCACCAATACGCCGCTGAAGCCGCTCTTTTATGCGCTCTCCATTATTCCGCTGATCATTCCCGGCATTCTCTTCGTCGTGTCATGGATTTTTCTGGCAAGCCCGAAGATCGGCCTGATCAATCTCGTTTTACAAAAATTACTCGGCACAGAAAAAGTCTATGTCGATATTTATTCAATGGCTGGCATGATCTGGGTTGATGGCCTGCATTATGCGCCGATTGCTTTTCTGCTCATGACGGCTGCTTTCCG
>CAWUNF010000033.1:0-10411 GCA_963923195.1 uncultured Hyphomicrobiales bacterium
GCTCTTGTGCCAAGCCAACAGATCACACGTATTGAACCTGACAGTGATGCCATTCTTGAAGCGCAAGGCTTTGTGGCGCGTCCGGGCCCGCGACCGCGCGTCAATGAAGATGTGGCACTTCATGTGGCGGAAGCGATCAAAGCCTGTCGCATGTTGGAGATCAGCTATCGTTCGCATTTGGATGAAGCGCCACTCGTGCGCCGTGTGGCACCTTATGGGCTTCTCTCGGGTGCGCGGCGCTATCTGGTCGCTTTAGATCCGCAATCACGCCGCAATGCGATTAAAACCTATCGCATGGATGCGATTAGCTCGGCTGTCTTGACGGATGAATATTTCGAGCGCCCCGTTGATTTTGATCTGCAAGCTTTCGCCAATCGCGGTTTTGGCCTTTATCAAAATGAGTCAGAATATGGTGAGGTTGAATGGCGTTTTTCATCCGAAGCTGCCAATCATGTGCGCGGCACTTTGTTTCATCCTGAGCAGGAGGAAGAAGAGCTTGCCGATGGATCCATCATCATTCGTTTTTATGCCGCCGGTCATGTTGAAATGGCGTGGTATCTCTACCAATGGGGCGACAAGGTTGAGGTGCTCAAGCCTAAAAAATTGCGCGACATGGTGAGTGCCTATCGCCGCTCAGATTTTCCAGCTTTGCCCTAAGGAAATTTGCAGACTTGGCCTTGTCGCCAAGCCAAGCTATTCTCATCCGCATGAATAATGCTTTTCTCGTCCTTCTCCTTGGCTATGTGCTCAGTCAGTTTTATCGCGCTTTTTTGGCTGTGATTGCGGCTGATCTATCGCGTGATTTGGCGCTTGGGCCGGCCGCTCTTGGTAATCTCTCCGCCATTTGGTTTGCGACTTTTGCGCTCGCGCAATTTCCAGTCGGCATTGCTTTGGATCGGATTGGTCCACGGCGGACAATGGCAGGCTTATTTTTGATTGCTGTGGCGGGCGCTCTTTTCTTTTCGCTTGCGAGCAATTTTACCACGGCTGCTTTGGCCATGTCGCTGATTGGCATTGGCTGTTCACCCATTCTCATGGGCACGATGTATTATTTCGGACGCACGGCACCGCCTGAAAAATTTGCGCTGCTTGGCTCTATGATTGTGGGCTTTGGCTCTTTCGGTAATTTGCTGGGCTCTGCGCCTCTTGCTTATGCTGCGGCGACCATTGGTTGGCGCGAGAGCATGATTGGCATTGCTCTTGCGACCGCTTTATCGGCGGGACTCATTTTTCTTGTCATCAAAGATCCGCCACAAGTGCAAAATGAAACAGGTGCCAAAGACGGCTTTTTCTCAGGGCTTTTTGCCATTTTATCGCTGCGCCCCATTCTCTTCATGGCTGCCTTTGCGCTGATCAGCTATGCGAGTGTGGCGGCTTTGCGGGGCCTTTGGGTTGCTCCTTATTTTGGCACAGTGCATGGCTTTGATGTGACCGAGCGCGGACATGCAGCCTTGCTCATGGCGACAGCCATGTCATTGGGGGCTTTGGCCTATGGCCCGATGGAACAGAAATTTGGTGGTGCCAAGCCTGTCATTTCGGTTGGGTGTTGCATCACGCTGGCAGTCCTCTTTGCGCTTTATTTGTTCGGCGCAACTTCTTCTGCTTTGTCGCTTGTGCTTTACGCGCTGCTTGGCTTTTTCGGCATGTCCTATGCCATTTTGCTGGCCCATGCGCGTCTCTTCTTTCCCGCCCATCTTTTGGGGCGTGGTGTCACGACGATGAATTTCCTCTCTATCGGCGGGGCAGGGCTTTTGCAGTTTTTGTCAGGCGGTTTTGTTGAATATCGCTTGGCGCAAGGTTTTCAGGGCGATCAAGTCTATGGCGCTTTGCATGGGCTGATTGGCCTTTTATTGCTCGGCTCTTTCTTGGCTTATCTCAAAGTGCCTGCGCGCCCAGACAAATAAAAAGCCCGCGCGTGAGGTTCACGCACGGGCTCTGTTTTTCTTTACTGAAAAGGTCTTAGGCGAAGGGCTCTTTGCGAGCGCCCGTGGCCAGACCCTTGCTGCATTGCTTCAAGATCCAAGCTGCGAGAACGACGAGGAGACCTGAGAAAGCAATGTCGAGAAGCAGCACGACCTGCTGACCAAAGCTCTTGAAAATATTAGCCGCAAAGACCGAGATGATCATGAAGGCGAGTGTTGCGATCAAGGTCACGAAGAAAGTGGCAAAGCCAATATAGTCGATGCGCTCATAATGGCTTTCGAACGGCGTGCCCTTAGCCGCATCCGTATTATAGTACCATTTGCGTGCCAGATAATTATTGCTCACGAAGAGAACGGCCGCCGCAATCACAAGTGCGAAGAAGATTTTGACGAGGCTATTGCCTGTCAGAAGGCCAATGAGCGGGATCAGCAGCCAGACGGTATTGGCAGCGATGATCAGATAGCAATTGCGCGCCGTTGCCTGAAGCTGATCGAGGCTGACGGGGGCGAACTTATCCTCTTCACGCAGTGTATAGCCCGGTACGGCGAGGAGATCGGAGTTCGACAATCTGGACACGGTTTCTTCCCTTGTATGGCCCGGCCTTCACGGCCGTGTGATCCTGTGTACCCCGTCCAGCTTGTGATGCCATGCCTAGTCTGTTCACGATTCTGTGAACTTAAGGTCCGTATTGGCGCGCCTCGTCCCAATCTTGCGGTGCTTCTTAGCCGGGCTTAGGCTTATGTTTGAAAGTCACAGAAACAGAATGGAATTTTTAAGGATGAAACGTCTTTTCGCGGGTTTAGTTCTCGCCGCCGCCACTTATATCGCGCCAGCCCAAGCGCAGGAATGGCCGGCGCGCCAGCCCATTAAGGTGATTGTGACGCTCTCGCCCGGCAGTGCGACGGATGTCTTGGCACGTTTGGCCTTTGAGCAGGTGAGCAAGCAAATTGGTCAGGCCATTGTCATTGAAAACCGCCCGGGAGCTGGCCAGCGCATTGGCGCATCCGCCGCCGCCCGTGCCGAGGCCGATGGCTATACACTGCTGGTCAATTCTTCGACCCATACGGTCTTCCCGGCCATGTTCACCAATCTCAGTTTTGATGTGGTGCGCGATTTTGTGGCTCTGGCCCCGCTCGCCAGCATTCCAACTGTGATGGTCGTTCCGGCCTCGCGCGATTGGACGAGCCTTGCGGATTTTGTGAAAGCGGCCAAGGCCAAGCCGGGCTCTATCAATTATGGATCGGGCGGCATTGGCAATTCCACGCATTTTGCGGCAGAGCGTCTGCGTCTGGCGGCAGGGTTTGAGGGCGCTCATGTGCCTTTTGCCGGTGCGCCTGAAGCGATCAATGAAGTTGTGGCTGGCCGTGTCGATTTTTATTTCTCGCCCGTTCCGCCAGCCCTGTCCCTCATTCGTGATGGCAAGTTGAAAGCGCTCACCGTCTCCTCCGGGCGCCGGTCAACCGTTCTGCCCGATGTGCCGACCACGGTGGAAGCGGGCTATAAGGACTCAGGCTATGAATTTTGGGTTGGCGCCTTTGCACCCGCCAAAACGCCCAAGCCCATTGTTGATCGTCTCGCCAAGGAATTGCGCGCCTCGCTTGATAGCGCAGAGGTGCGCGGCAAATTTGCCGCTATGGGCGCTGATCCTATGCCGATGAGTGCTGCTGAATTTGATGATTATGTCCGCAAGGAAGTCGAACTCAATATTGCGCTTGTCAAAACACTTGGCATTAAGCCCGAAGCCGATACGGCAAAATGAAAAAAGGCCCGCATTAAGCGGGCCTTTCTTTTTCATGGCGAGGATTGATCACTCGACAAAAGGTTCAAGACCGATTTGACGCAAGAAAGGCTCGGCTGATTTATCACCCATGCTTTTGACGAGTTTGAGAGCATTGGCGGGGTCTTTGGCATTGGTGGCGACACCTGCGGCAAAGCCAATCCATGTCTGCAATTCATTGGGCAAGAGGCCGATCATATCAACGCCCTTCACGCCATAAATGCGAGAGGCGACGACAACGACCATATCAGCCGCGCCATCGGCAACGACTTCCACATTATATTCGCCGGGCATGGGCATGAGACGATCTTTCATCTCTTTTTCAATGCCAAGTGTTTTGACAAGATTGGCGAAGTAAATGCCACTTGCGCCTTCTTCCGGATAGGCGACTTTCTTGGCCGAGAGCAGGGCCTTTTTGAAAGCTTCAGGCGTTGAAATATCGGGGCGCGGCGCACCTTGCTTGATACCCACGCCAATGCCGATGCGGCCAATGACGGTGCGGCTCTCTGCTTTCACTTTGCCAGCCTTGATCAATTCATCAAGCACAGGTGGATTGAGCACGGCAATATCGAAAGCCTCGCCATCGAGCACGCGTTTGCGCACCTGCGGATTGACCGCAAAATCAATATTCACTTTCGTGCCGGTTGCTTTTTCAAAACGCTCCGACATTTCGGCAACCGCTACGCGGCCGCCATTGCCTGAGAGAATTTTGAGTTCGGCGGCTTGGCCGAAAGCTGGAAAAAGCATGAGAGCGGCCGTGGCCGCATGAAGCAAACGCATGGAAATCCTCCCTTTCATTTTATGCGGGCGAGCGGGCCAGTTTGCGGGTGCGAAGTCAAGGGGTCGTAGGGATTGGCTCACCTTTGGCCATTGCGTGTGCAGGGAGATGCCGCACGCCCGATACGGGTAATTTGTAACGCCTTCTGAAACACAATTCAGATGATTGAAAGTTCATCTGAATTTGCATCAAATTTCCTCGCAAATTGCAGCAATTGGGCGCGCTTCCCAGTTGCTTGGATAGGGGCGCAGATGTAGTCCTCAGACACGCTCCGCTTTTTCCAAGGAATCACTTCATGCGCGTGCCGCTCAGTCTCGCCGGTCTGCTTGGCAAATCGCAGCTTGATGTTCCTGCGACTTCGACCACGCCGACGCAGCCCGTCAATGAAGTTGAAAAATCTGTCACCTCGTTGATCCGTATTCTGGGTGGCAAGAACGAAGCTTTGCGCAATCGCTGTGAGCATGTGATTGGCTTGACCCGTGTGATTGAGCCCCTGACGGTTGAGCTCTCCGCTGTTTTTACAGATTTCCAAAAAGTTGTCTCCGAATTGCAGCTCACGGCAGGGCAATTGGAAGAAACGCGCGCCACTTTGGATGCGCAGCGCCAATTGTCCGAAACACAAAGCCTCGAAATTCAAGCGCTCTTCATTAAGCTTGAAGAAATGCGCAAGGACAATGAGCGCCTGCTCAATGATAATGTGACGGGTGCGCAAAATTATTCTGTGCTTGATGAGCAATTCCGCGCCACCCGCGACCAGCTCTCTGAAAAAATCACGACGCTGCGTTCGCGTGAATTTGAGCTGGAAAATATCAAAAATGAAAATGAGGTTTTGAACGAAGACCTCGGCCGCTCAACCTTGCGCCTGCGTGAAGCAGAACTCTCCATCGCCGAGCTGCAAGATGAAAAGCGCAATCTGAATGATAAGATTGCGCAACAGGCCGATGAAGTGCTCTCGCTCAATCGTTCGGTCGATGATCTGACCCAGCAAACCATGATGCTCAAAAAGCAGGTGCTGGAATCCTCGGCCGCGGCCGACAAATATCGCACCCGCATCCGTCTGCTCGAAACCGATCAAGTGGCTTTGCAGGCTGAGAATGAAAGCCTGCGTGGGGCAGTGGCTAATGCCGAGGCGCGCGCTGAACAGATCCGCAGCTCTTATGAGATCAAGATCGAGGCGTTGAATTCACGCATCCGTGTTTCCGAACAATTGCTGGTGCAGAGCCGCGATGAAATCCGTCGTCTTTCGGACGAACAGGTACGCTTCTCTGAACAGGGTCGCGAGATCGAAAGTCTGCAGGCGCGCCTCTCCGAAGTCACGGCCGATTCCAATATTGCGCAGCGTCGGGCCGAAGAAGCCGAACGCTCCTTGTCCGCCGCCAATCAGCGCAATGGTGAGCTATTTGGTAAATTGCAGGGCGCAGAAGAACTCAATCGCCAGGCAGCCTCGCGCATCGAGAGCATGCAATCGACGATCCTGCGCTTTGAGTCAGAGGCGGAATTGCGCATCAATACGCTGCAGGCTCGCATCAACCAGCTCACCGAAGCGCTCAACAAAGAGCAAATCGAGCGCGGCTTTGTTGAAGGCGCTTTGGAAGCGGCTCGTCGCGACCGCGTACAAATGCAGCAAACCATTTTCGAGCTTAAAAGCGGTAATAGTGCGAGCGCTGAACCCGGTCCGCAATTGGCCGTCGATAATGTCAAATCGACACTCGAAAAAGAGCTGGATGAGATCAAATCCGACCTCATGCGCTCGCATACAGAAGTGCCAAATCTGCGCTCGCGGGCAAAGCCCAAAAAGCCCAAAGCGACTGACGAATAATAGGGCTTTTCGCTTTAAATTCAGATATTTAACCGCGGCATAAAATTTGCTGATCCCAAGCAAATAGGGATCTGGCATGAGCGTTACTGTCTATAATGCGACCACCGGCAAATATGTCACCACGCTGACCACGTCAGGCGGGGCGCAGAAGCAGGCCTCAACCGCCGCCCTGAAGAGCAAAGTGGGTGGGCAAGCGGCCCCCCAAACGCCGAGTGTCACCTCGGTCAAAGTGTCTCTGTCCTCAGCAGCAAAGGCTGTTCTTGCGGGGACTGTGCGCTACAAGCTTTCCGAATTGGTGGCGCGTTTGGATGATCCCAAATTCTCGCCAAATGATTTGGCGGGTGTGACGCTTTATCTTGATAGTGATCTGAAAGAAGTCACCGACCTTCCATCGACGACTTACAATAAGCTTCTAACGCTGCTCACAGCACAGGGCGGGCGGAAGTTGATGGATGTGCGCGCCAATAATGATGCGCCAGTCAAACTGGATGCGGCGACTTATGCCAAAATTCAAGCGGATCCAAATGCGCGCGCTTTGCTCGATGTGACAAGCAATCTCTCTTTAGATTTTGCAAGTGGATCTGATGGTAAGGTGGCCTCAGGCATGGCGAGCGCCACATTGGCGCGTTTCAAACAATTGATTGAAAGCAATCAAGCCACCAAAATCACGATTGATGGTCAGGTGAGCCCTGTCACAGTTACGCCAGATGTCGTGCAATCTTTGGGCGCGAAAGCACTTGCTCGTTATCCTGGTAAAATCACCATCGATGCGAATGCGGAATCGATGCTGAATGCCAATAATTGGGAGGATTTGCGCGTTCTCAACAATTATCGCGATATTGGAATTAATTTGAGCTTGGGCGTTCCCTCATCGAAACTGCCAATCACGCAGCTTTCAGATGCCATGTCGAAATTATCTTATCAGCAATTCATTGGCGGCTTTAATCTGGTCAATAATATCAATGTCAAACCGGCTCCCATAGCTTTAGAGCCGACGACGTATGATTCATCGAGCAAGACGCAAAAAGTTCTGTTCTCTGGCCTCTTTCTCAATGGCGATTCTGTGCAAATGTCGGTCATGGCGCCCAATGGCGTGCAGACGGCATTGAGTGTCGGTCCATTGTCCATGCCAAAGGGTGCAAGTGCTGAACAGCAGGGTGCAGCACTGCGGGACGGAATTGAAGCGGCGATTGCCAATGCGGCCAAGACCAATGCATCGCTGTCACAAATGAGTGTGACGCGCACGGGCAATGAATTGTCTTTTGCTTATTCGGGCACAGTGCCAACGGGGTCTTTGGTAAGTTTTGCGGGTTCAAGCCGCGCAACTGAAGGCAATCCAACATTTGGTGTTGAATTGACCGATGTTCCGCCAAGCGCTGTTGAAAGCCTGACCTCTTATGCGCAAGTCTATGGGCTGAATGTCAAAGGCACGGCTGATCAGCTCATTGGCAATTCTGACAAAGTGAATAAGCTCATTAGCAATGGTTTTGTTAAATCCGTGAAACTGATTGATGCAAAGTCGGGCCAACCAATTGTAGCACCTGGCGGACAATTCTCTTTGACCGCAGCACAGGCAGCCCGCTCAATCCCGCTGCTTGAAAAAGTAGGGCCGGGCATCATCACCATTTCAGACAAGAAATCGTCACCCTCTTCTTATGCCAATTTCACCAATGCTGCGGCCAATAATCTCGTGGGTGGTCTGCGCATTGTGGGCACAGCGACAGAGATTCAAAATTCTCTGCAGGGTCTGAGCGCACTTGCGCGCATGGGCAAGATTGCAACGCTTGTCATGACCGGCACCAATGGTCGCCAGACAATTATTGATAATTTTGATAGTTCGAAATTGTCGGCTCTGGTGGTGAGCCTGCGCCAAGGTGGTTAAAGCGCTTTTCTCCAAAGCGTCTTTCGTTTAAGCAGAATTTGGGCGCCCTCAGAGCGCTCAAAAGTGCAAAGTGACGAGAGACGAGCATGGCCAAAATTTTGGTGCTAGAGGGCGATGGGATTGGCCCCGAAATTACAGCCGCGACAATGGATGTTTTGCATCATGTTGATCGGCTTTTCGGGCTTGAACTGCATTTCTCATCCGCTGATATTGGCTTTGCTGCGCTGAAGGCGAGCGGTACGACATTCCCATCATCAGTGTTAGATCAAGCGCGCGCGGCAGATGGCGTGATCTTGGGCCCCGTCTCTCATAATGCCTATCCACCTGTTGCCGAAGGTGGGCTCAATCCATCAGGTGAATTGCGCAAGCGTCTTGATCTTTACGCCAATATTCGTCCCTCACGCACACGTGTCTCTATTCCAGCCCCCAGCCGTCATGCTTTTGATCTGATCGTTGTGCGCGAAAATACGGAAGGTTTTTATGCCGACCGGACCATGCATGAGGGAACGGGCGAATTCATGCCCGTGCCTGATTTGGCTATGGCCATGCGTAAAGTCACGCGCCATGCCAGTGAGCGCATTGCGCGCTCAGCCTTTGAATTGGCGATGGCGCGTCGCCGAAAAGTTTGCGTCGTACATAAGGCCAATGTGCTGCGCATCTCTGATGGTTTGTTTCTTGATGCCGTGCGCAAAGTCGCGCAAGACTTTCCGCAAGTGGTGGTGGAAGAACAATTGGTCGATGCAATGGCAGCTTTACTGGTGCGTGATCCGCGCCCCTATGATGTGATTGTCACGACCAATATGTTTGGCGATATTCTCTCAGATGAAGCTGCTGAATTGGCCGGTGGCCTTGGTCTGGGTGCCTCATTGAATGCAGGCACAGATCATGGCGTCGCGCAGGCCGCACATGGCTCTGCTCCCTCCATTGCCGGACAAGATAAGGCCAATCCAACCGCTTTGATGATTTCTGCGGCTATGTTGCTGACATGGCTGTCGGGGCGTCTCAACCGCCCAGAATTTGCCCGTGCCGGTGAGGCGATTGAAAAAGCCATTGATGTGACACTTGATCAGCCTTCTATGCGCACCAGTGATTTGGGTGGCCCGCTTGGGACAAAAGCATTTACGCAAGCGCTGATCGCAAATATCAAAGTCTAGCGTTCGCGGAAGGCATTTTATCTCACATTTAGTGTTATCGGTTCTATTCGGGTATCTTCTAAAATAAAGGCCGGTGTTGTCACCGGCCTTTTTTATCTCGTTGAAGGTCCCGCTTAATCTAGCGGTTCGACCTTGATGATTGAGCCACCGTGATTAGACCCAATCCAGAGAATTGGCTTTTCGCCACGCGTATCTAAAAAGGTGCGACGAATATTGGTCGGGCGGGGCAGCAAATATTCAACAATATTGCCGCTCGCTATATCAACACGCGCAACATGATCATTGCTCATTGAGCCGGCCCAAGCTTCTCCCTTGCCATAGACGGCATCATAAGGATTGCTCCAAGGTGTCGACAGACGCCATTCCGTCATGGCGCCACTTTTGGGGTCAAACATGCCAATCGCATTATTGGCATATTCAGCAAACCAGAGGCGGCCTTGTTCATCCACCATGCCACGGCGCGGACGTGAGCGCAGGCTTGGTGTGGGATAGACGGTCAGCATTTTGGCGCTTGCATCAAATTTGCCGACGCGCGTATTGCCAAATTCCAACATATAGGGATTGTTTTGTGGATCAGCGATCAGGCCATAACCATTGATCGAGACACCATTCACATCTTTCGGCTCACCCATATCTTCATATTGGCCGGTCTTGACGTCGAGCCGATAGAGTTTGTGTGTCTCTTGATTATTGGTCCAAACTTTTCCGTCCACATGTGCATATTGGGGCGAGACCATGCTCTCTTGTGTGGAACCTGTTTGCCACTCCTGCGGAATGGGATAGGCGGTGGCCTTCAGAGTCTTGCGATCAAATTTGGTAATGCCCGCCTGATACATCATGGCAATCCAAAGATTGCCGTCGGCATCCGCATCAATTTGCAACGAGCCTTTGGGCGCATCGGGCTTGAGGGTTGGGATTTCAAAATCCGTCACTTTGCCCGTTGCAGGATCAAGCGAGCCAATATATTGCGCGCCAAAATCTGAATACCAGACCATCCCATCCTTGGTCATGATGACATCATGCGGCTGGGCTTCGCGGCGGTTAAGATCATATTCGGTGATGATCACTTTGGTCGCGC
>CAWUNF010000034.1:0-10183 GCA_963923195.1 uncultured Hyphomicrobiales bacterium
GTGAAGCGGCATGTGATCATTCCTTTGATCGTGGCCTGCGCCCTCTTCATGCAGAATCTCGATTCCACCTCGCTTGCCACAGCGCTGCCCACTATTGCGGCCTCATTTGGTGAATCGCCCCTGCGTTTGCATTTGGCCATTACCGCTTATTTGCTGGCAGTCGCTGCTTTCTTGCCGATGAGCGGATGGGTGGCTGATAAATATGGCGCGCGTATCGTCTTTCGCGCCTCAATTGTCATCTTCACTTTATCATCTATTGCCTGCGGTCTTGCGCAGGATTTTAACCAGCTCATCATCGCGCGCATTTTTCAAGGTTTTGGTGGTGCGCTCATGGTGCCGGTTGGGCGGCTTATTCTTGTGCGCTCTGTGCCCAAAGCCGAATTGGTGAGTGCTATGGCGGTGATGGGGATCCCGTCCGTCATTGGCCCGATTATGGGGCCACTCTTAGGCGGGCTCATCACCACTTATTCGCATTGGCGTGGGATTTTTTGGATCAATGTGCCGGTAGGTATTCTCGGCTTTTTCTTGGCAGGAAAATTTATTGAAAATATGCGCGAAGAAGAGATGAAGCCATTTGATTGGACAGGCTTTGCCCTCACAGGTTTTGGGCTTGC
Source organism: uncultured Hyphomicrobiales bacterium (assembly GCA_963923195.1). Classification (GTDB taxonomy): domain Bacteria; phylum Pseudomonadota; class Alphaproteobacteria; order Rhizobiales; family Beijerinckiaceae; genus Terripilifer. Next base: position 615 of record CAWUNF010000034.1, read on the forward strand.
TGCAACGGTTTTTGGTCTCGATACGGCTTTTGCAAAAAACAAGCCTGATGCCATAGGGCTTGGGCTTTTGGGTGCGGGCCTCATCGCCCTGGCCATTTATGTGATTTATGCGCGGCGTGTCTCTAATCCCATTATTGATTTAAGTTTAATGCGCCTGCCAACATTTCGCGCGAGTGTTACGGGTGGCTCTGTCTTTCGCATTGGGGTTGGCGCGATCCCCTTTCTCTTGCCGCTTTTGATGCAAGAAGGTTTTGGCTATTCGCCTGTGGAATCGGGCGCCATTACATTTTTGTCGGCGGCTGGTTCGCTTGGTATGCGCACTTTGTCAAAACGTGTGCTGCGCCATTTCGGCTATCGGCCTGTGCTGATCTGGAATGGATTGATCGCCAGTTTCTTTATGGGCATTTGTGCCTTGTTTGATGCGGCAATGCCCGTGTGGATCATGATGGCGATTATTTTTTGGGGTGGCGTTTCGCGCTCGCTCGAATTTACCGCGCTCAATTCCATCGCCTTTGCAGAAGTGGAGCGCGCTGAAATGAGCCATGCGATGAGTTTCTCGCAATTGGCGCAGCGCCTGTCATTGACAATGGGGGTGGCCTTTTCAGCCATCATTTTGCACCAAGTGGCCGATGATGCCTCGCCGCTCCCCGTGAGCGCCTTTTCAACGGCCTTTGCTGTGATTGGCATTGTCTCGGCGACCTCCATTTTCAGCTTTTGGACGCTTCATGCAGAGGCCGGCGCGGTTCTGGCAGGGCGGAAGGTGGAAGAGACCGATTCGCCCGAGGACTAAGGAGCTTTTTCCCGAAAGGGGTCAAATTGCTCAGAAAATCGGCAAACTAAGGTCAAGTTTCCGCTAGGGAATAGCTCAGCTAGAGCTAGTGAATAGCCAAGCTACAGTAATTTTGTAACTTTTTTTGAAATTTTCCTATCTGTAAACGGCACATTTGCATTTTTTCGTCTATATTGCCCCTCATGCCGGGGGCAAGGGTTGCGTACCATTGTGGCCCATCGGCTTCTTTTGGGACGAAAGAGGCTCGAATGTGATGAAGACTTTTGACGATAATTTTGAATCCGCGCGTCGCCACTTTGGCGTGGCTTTGATCGACTTAAACTATGCTGTGGCGGATCTCTCGCGCGCGCATGTGAGCGAAGATATGGAGATTGGCACGTCGGCGGCGATTGAATTGCTCAATCGCGAGATTGAGCGCCTTGCCGAATTATCCGCTTTCATTGATCGCGTGGCGGATCGCAGATCCGGAGAAGATCCAGCGATTTTGGAACAATGGTGGCCGGAATTTACCCGCCGCGATAAAAAAATGGCACGTGGCTAAATCAAAAAAAGAGGCGCACTTCTCGGTGCGCCTTTTTTTAAACTTGGTAGAAAGCGCGATACCAATCGACAAAGGCGCGCACGCCATCTTCCACCGATGTTTTTGGCAAAAAGCCTGTAAGCTTTTCCAATTCCTCGGTCGCAGCCAAAGTCGCTTGCGGTTCGCCGGGCTGCATGGGCAATTCATTGCGCAGAGCTGTGCGACCAAGCGCCTTTTCTATAGCAGCAATATAAGCATCAAGTTCGACCAAGCGCCCGCCCGCAATATTGATCACGCGCCAAGGCGCAGCCGGGGAGCCATTGGGCGCATGTGATGGGCTCGGTGTGAGTGGCAAAAGCCTCATCATGGCTTCGATACAATCATCCACATAAGTGAAATCACGCTGCATTTGGCCTTTATTGTAAATATCAATCGGCTTGCCTTCTAAAATAGCGCGCGTGAATTTAAACAGCGCCATATCAGGCCGACCCCAAGGGCCATAGACTGTGAAAAAGCGCAAAACACTCGTCGGCTGTTTCCATATATGCGCATAAGAATGGGCCATTGCTTCCGTGGCGCGTTTGGTTGCCGCATAAAAAGACAAAGGATGATCAACCTTGTCTTTCTCAGCAAAAGGCACGGGGTTTGCGCCATAGACTGAACTGGTCGAGGCCATGAGAAAATGCTGTGCTGGCGTGGTGCGCAAGGCTTCCAGCAGATTGAATGTGCCAATCATGTTGGAATCGACATAAGAGCGCGGCGCTTCCATCGAATAGCGCACGCCCGCTTGTGCTGCCAGATGCACGACAATATCAGCCCGCGTATCTTGCACGAGGCGTGTGAGGGCTGGCGCATCTTCCAGCATGATTTGATGGGCTTGAAAATGATTGGACGTCATTAAAGCGGTATGGCGCGCACGCTTCAATGCAGGATCATAATAATCCGTCATTCCATCAAGGCCCACGACCTCATGCCCCTCCGCCAGCAATCTGCGGCAGAGATGAAAGCCGATAAAACCAGCAGAGCCCGTGACGAGAACACGCATGAGACTGTTCCTTTGCGGCTCAAGCTATGCCCGCAAATGGCGGGCGGAAGCAAGGGCCTCTCTCATTCAGCGCCAGGTGAGGCCTTGTAAGCATCGATAATCTCTGAGCCTGTTGCGCGCCAGACTTGGTCATGACCTGCTATATAGGCGAGCGCACGCCCAAGCGCGCGGATGCGATGGGGCACACCGGTAAGGAAAGGATGCAGCGCAATGCACAGAACCCGCGGCAGGCGTTCGCCTTCTTCATAGAGAACATCAAATGTCTCGCAGATGCGCGTTTCAAAATCATGCGTCGAAATCGAGGGCATGTTGAACAGCGGCATGTCATTCAATTCGAGCGTATAGGGAATGGTGTAGAGCCCATTATTCATGCGGAAGGGCAAATCATCACTCACCCAATCAGCGACATATTCCACGCCATGCTCTTTTAATAGATCAAGCGTGTTCCATGTTTCAGTCAGACCGGGCCCAAGCCAACCCCGCATGATCTGACCTTGATCTTCAATAGCGCGGCGAGTGGCGGCAATGGTGGCGCGCTCTGTCTCTCTATCCATGCCGGAGAGCGGCGTGGAATTGGTCAGTCCATGACCCATCAATTCCCATTTTAATTTGGCGCATTCTTCCATAATGCGCGGATAAAATTGCGCGACTTCACCATTCAGCGCGACCGTGCCACGAAACCCATGTTTTTCGAGACATTCCATCATGCGCCAGACGCCCACGCGATTGCCATAATCGCGGCGCGAATAATTGCGCACATCTGGCGCATTGGCGCCGCGCTCTAAATGGAAATGTTCAATATTGGGAACAATCCATATTGCGACACGTGCCTTATTCGGCCAAGCAACAGGCTTGCGATCCACAATGGGGCGATAGGGAAAGAGCGACGTGGGGTCGAAATCCATAGGGCTATTCCTTGGCGCATTTTCTTTGCCCCAATCATGCATGGCCCTTGCGCGAATGTCAGCAGGCGAAAACGGGCGGTGCGTGCCAGAAAGAGCGCATGTGCAAAGACAGCTCAAAACAAAGAGGGGCTGCCGCAAGACAGCCCCTCCATTGTCTTTGCCGCAGCGGTTGCGCTACTGGACGCCCACCTCAGCGGAGGTATGATTCCAGCCACAAAGCTCCGGCCTAGGACAATGAGACACTGGATCACCTCCTTTCGATTGTTGAAGGACAGGCTCAGTCTGCTGGCGAATCAGTCAGACCTGCAAGAGATATTTTTTCAGCTCTGCGCCTGTTTTTGCGCCGTTAACTTTTCATTAAGTTTTGTGATCGGCGCAGCGAGATGCGGGACATGACTCTGATTTGAGTCTTTCCAAGGGGTTGCGTGAAAGTCTCAGCATTCAAGGCAAAGATAGAACACGCGCCCATGCGCCAATACGCCTGCGTGAAGCGCGCATTTGCAAGCCGATCGCGGGCTTATTTCTTCCCGCCAGAGCGTTGCAGGCTTTTGATCCGCAGGGGTGGCTGGCCAGATTTTGCAGCGATCTCGCGATCTTGCTGTTCAATGACCGCGCGCGCGGGCTCATCACCATCAAGCCCGCCCAGCAGCTCGCTTGGCACACGACGGTTGGAGCGGCGTGAGCCATCTTCATAGAGAACATCAAAGAGGACAAATTCGCTTTTGGCCGAGGGTTTCTTTGCCATGATGGATCTCCGTTCCGGCCAAATCGGCGAACCACATGTGGTGCGCAGCCCCGAGGTAATCGGCTTCGGCCCATGAGTAAAGCCTGTCTTATGCCGCAGGCTGAGGCGCAAAATTGCCGCTCTCTGATGCGCTTGGGATGCGAGGAGCGCTCACAAACATGCTTAATCAAAGATTGAGAGAGCGCTTTCCTTCACGTGATCTTTGATAGATTTATCATCATGAAACAAAAGCCTACCATTTGTGAAGCATATTGTTTCAAGTCTCGCATCATATGCATTTGATTAAGATAATTACGTGATGATCTAGCTACTTGGCTCAGCGGAAGCCTCAGATTTGGCGCTGCTTGGCACGTTTGTTTTGAGACATTTGTTTTGAGTGCGTGATGTCCCTCATTGTCATTTTGGATGACCGGGTTTCGAACCGGAACATATTTGCCAAGCTTGCTGCCTCTATTGAAGAGGATGTGGCTGTGCGCACCTTTGGCGATCCGGAAGAAGCGCTAACATGGCTTGGCGTGCATACGCCCGATCTCGTCATCACCGATTATAAAATGCCGGAAATGGATGGCGCTGATTTCATTCGTCGCTTTCGCGAATTGCCATCCTCTGTCGATGTGCCGGTCATTGTCATCACCGTCTATGAAGAGCGCACGTTTCGTCTGCGCGCCTTAGAAGCAGGCGCCACGGATTTCCTCCATTCGCCCGTTGATCACCATGAATTTGTGACCCGCGCCCGCAATCTCCTCAAATTGCATAAGCAACAAATGTTGCTGGCAAGCCGCGCGACGCATTTGCAGCGCGAATTGGAACATAGTGAGCGCTCCCGCGAGCGGGCTTTGCGCGATTCTCGTGAACGCCTTGCGCAAGTGATTGACACTTTGCCAGTTTCCATTTGCGCGACTGGCTCAGATGGCTGTTTGCTTTTTGCCAATACGGCCAAGGCTGAATGGCTGAAGCTTGAGGCTGAACACATGGTCGGCCAAAGCCTTGTTGCACTTTATGGCGAAGAAGCGGGCGAGCGCATGTTGGCGCTCAATCGCATGGTCTTTGAAACAGGCAAAGCGCTGCCGCCTTTTGAAGATGAAATCATGGATGGCGAGGGTGAAGCACATGTTTTTCTGACCACCAAATCGCCACTCAAAGATCATATGGGCCAAGTGATCGGCGTTTTAACAAGCGCTTTGGATATTACGGGGCGCAAGCGCACAGAAGGTTATCTGCGCCATTTGGCCCATCATGATCCGCTCACTGATTTGCCCAATCGCACTTTGCTGCATGAGCGGATGCGCCGTTTGATTGCACGTGCGCGTCGGGGTGATCAGCCCTTTGCTTTGCATCTGCTTGATCTCGATGGATTTAAAGCAGTGAATGATTTGCTTGGCCATTCAGCGGGTGATCGATTCATTTGTCATATCGCCCATCAATTGCGCCAGACCATACGAGCTGAAGATACTTTGGCGCGTTTGGGCGGGGATGAATTTGCCATTTTGCAAGCGCGTGTGACAGCCAGTGATGATGCCTCTGAATTTGCGCGCCGTGTGCTCGATTGCATCGCGCAGGCTTCTGATTTCGAGGGCAGTGGTTTGCGCACCACAGCCAGCATTGGCATTGCCATTCACCCTGATGATGGAATGGATGGTGAAGATCTTTTGAAAAATGCGGATCTCGCCATGTATCGCGCGAAAGCCGAGCAGGGCAATGCGTTTTGCTTTTATGCGGCTGATATGCAGGCACGCGCCCGCAATGATGCTTTGCTCGATAATGAGCTGCGCCGTGGTCTCGCGCATGATGAATTTGTGCTCTATTACCAGCCGCAAGTTGATCTGCGCACGGGCGAGATTGTGGGCGCTGAAGCTTTGTTGCGCTGGAATCGCGGCGGCAATGGCATTGTGGGGCCAGGTGTTTTTCTCACCCGTTGCGAAGAAAACGGTCTGATCATACCACTCAATGAATGGGTTTTGCGCGAAGCCTGTCGTGAAGCGCGCAGTTGGCATGAGCGCGGACTTGAGGGCTTGCGTGTCAGCGTCAATCTCTCGCCTGTCCAATTTCGCAAACGCAATATGCCGGAATTGATTAGGGATGTTTTGCGCGAGACAGGGCTTGTTGCCCATTGCCTTGATCTTGAACTGACTGAAAGCATTGTTGTGGGAGATTTCGATGCCGTGGCTGCTGATTTGCGTCAATTGTTGGATTTGGGCGTGCATGTTTCGATTGATGATTTCGGAACAGGCTATTCCTCTCTCTCTTATGTCAAAAAATTCCCGGTTGATCGCCTCAAGATTGATCAAAGTTTTGTGCGCAATCTCACCAGCGACCTCAATGATGCGGCCATCATTCGTGCGATTTTAACGCTGGGGCACAGTCTCAATTTGCAAGTTGTGGCTGAGGGTGTGGAGACTGCTGAGCAATTGGCCTTGCTGCGAGATGAGGGATGTGACGAAGTGCAGGGCTATTATTTTGGTCGCCCCATGCCTGCGCGTGATTTCATCGCGCTTGTCTCAAAAGAACCGCCCTTGGCGGCTATAGCTTGAGCGGGTCGGGCCATGACCATGTCGCAAAAAATAGTCAAAGCCCCCTATAAACATTGGCTCCTCGCGCGTCTTACCAATCGCCCTGACAGCGAGCATGAACTGACACTCAGCCGCTTGGCGCTGAGCATGGTGGCTTTTCTGGCTTTGTTCATCGGCTATTTAGGTGGCAGTGAAGATCATCGTCTTTTTTTAGAGAAGATCGGTGTTTATTTTTTAGCTTTTACAGGCGCCACTTTATTTCTCTTCATTCATTTGATGATTTTTCCAGGCGTGTCGCGTTTTCGTCGCTTATTTGGTATTCCCATTGATATTGGCTGCGTTGCTTATTTGATGCATTCGGGCGATGAGCTCACCGCTTTCACCTATCCGATTTTTCTATGGGCGATTTTTGGTAATGGCTTTCGCTTTGGTGTGAAATATCTTTTTATTTCTGCTCTTGTGGGATTTTGCGCTTTTCTTGCCGTCATTCTCACCACACCTTTCTGGCGTGATAATCGAGAATTGAGCGCCGGGCTTTTGGCAGGCCTCATCATTCTGCCAATTTATGTCTCTGTGCTTATTCGTCGCTTGTCGGAAGCCAAGCGCCAAGCGGAAGAAGCAAGTCGCGCAAAGTCCCTCTTTCTGGCTTCTCTCAGTCATGAATTACGCACGCCGCTCAATGCGGTTATTGGTTTGAGTGATATGTTGGTTGGCAGTTCTTTGCCGCGCGAACAGGCTGATATGGCGCGCACGATTGGTAAATCGGGGCGATCTCTTCTCGGTCTCATCAATAATTTGCTTGATCTGTCGCGGATGGAAATTGGCAATCGTCCACAAATGGGGGTCTTTGCACTGCATGAATTGCTGCAAGACATTCGCGATATGTTGGATGTGCAGGCGCGGATAAAGGGAATTGAATTAGCTCTTCAGATTGATCCCGATTTGCCGCTGCATGTGCGTGGCTCCATGCGTCATTTTGAAGAAGTGTTGATCAATCTGGTTGGCAATGCGGTGAAATTTACAAGCCAAGGCTCCGTGCGCATCACAGCGCAATTGATTGAACAGGCGGAATCGACCATGCGCTTGCGCGTTGAGGTGCGTGATACGGGCATTGGCATTGCCCCAGAAGCGCAAGCGCGTATTTTTGAATCATTCACGCAAGCGGATGAAACTATTATCGACCGATTTGGTGGCACGGGTCTGGGTTTGGCGATTGCGCGCCAATTGGTCATTGCGCATGGCGGCGAAATTGGTGTGGAAAGCGCCGTTGGTCATGGCTCGACTTTTTGGTTTGAAATGCAGGTCGGTGTGGTCAAGCCAGAAGAGCTTGCATCACAGCCCTCTCAAGAACCCATGAAGGCCAGTCGCTCTTTGCGCATTTTGGTTGCTGAAGATAATCGCACCAATCAAATGGTTTTGGGGCAAATTTTAAAACAGGCTGGCCATGAAGCCGTGATGGTCGAAAATGGTGATCTGGCTGTCGAAGCTTTGCTGCAAGATGAATTTGATCTTGTTTTGATGGATGTGAATATGCCTGTGATGAATGGGCTTGATGCTGCGCAATTTTATGCCTTTGCAATGGTGGGCCAAGATCGCGTGCCTGTGATTGCGCTTACTGCAGATGCGACACCGCAAACGGCTGAAAAATGCCGCGCTGTAGGCATGGTGGCCTGTTTGAACAAACCGATTGAGCCGCAGGCTTTACTGAGCACGATCGCCACTTATGCGCGTGCGGCGCCACCTCTATCTGAGCCGACCCGCACGCCCCCCGCCTTGCCGCTGGATGAGGCAACCGGCCCAGTTGATCTGCGGGCTTTGCGGGATTTAGAGACGCTGGGGGGTGAGAATTTTGTCTGCGAGATTGTTGCGCAATTCACCCAAGATGCTGAGGCTATTTTGCAGCAATTGCAGGTGTCACTGCGCCATCAAGATGTGAGTGGCTTTCAAGATCACGTTCATGCTTTGCGCTCTTGCGCGGCCAATGTGGGCGCAAGAGCGATTTATCAGCGCTGTTTGGATTTGCGCGCCATTGCGGGTGATGAATTGAAACGCTCAGGCCAAGCCCATATGCGCGCTTTGGAGCAAGATTTTGCGGCTGCATGTGATGTGTTGCAGCCGCATGTGAAAGCCGCTTAAGAGCGCTCGACGCGGCGACGCTGTGCCAAAGCCAAGCGCTCCATGCGGCGCAAATCACTTTCGCTGAGTTGCATGGCGGTCTCAACCCAGATATCAGTGATGTCGCGCAATTCTTCAAATGTCACGGGCGAGACACGTTGGCGGGCTTGCGCCAAAGCGCGGTGTAATCGATAGCGCGCTTCGCCTGAGCCTAGAAATTTCCGAACTTCCGCTTCGCCTTCGCCATCTTCTGCTAAAATATCAACGACACCCATGTCGTAAAGTTCTTCGGCCGTGTGAATTTTTCCTGATAAAATCATGCGTTCGGCGCGTGCCAATCCAATTTTGCGGGAGAGAAAACTCATCGCCCCCATGCCGGGAAAAAGATTGAACAAGACTTCCGGCAAGCCGAGGCGCGCACTGCGCTCGGCCACCAAAATATTGAAAGACATAGCGCCTTCAAAACCCCCGCCCAGTGCATCTCCTTGCACAAGGCCAATGGTGAGAATGGGCGTGTTGAAGCCAATCGCCATGTGATAGGCAACATCGCAGCAATCAATGGCATAAGCGCGCAGGCTGTCGCGATCTTGTGCACGGATCATGGCAACAAAATGCTGGAGATCGCCGCCCAAATTATAAATGCCGTGCAGGCGTGATGCGCCGATGAAATAGCGCAAGCCACCATGCGCCTCATCCTCTTGCAAAGCGCACCGCAGCGCGATCAATTCGCGCAGCAGAGAGGGCGTGAAGCTTGGTGGGCCTTGCGGGCGCATGAAACACCAAAGCGCTGCTTGCGCCGTGTCGATGTGAATGTCGAGCTCACGCACATTTGGCACAGCAAAGGGTCGTGTTCGTGGCGCCACAACACGCGGTTTGGCTTCCGTCACATCAGAAATGCGCAACCGTGTGGGTTCAAATCGTGGAATGGAAAGAGCCTCG
>CAWUNF010000035.1:0-10164 GCA_963923195.1 uncultured Hyphomicrobiales bacterium
AATTTGCCGAGATTTACAATCTCGATGTTGTCGAAATTCCAACCAATCGTCCGGTACAGCGTCTTGATGAAGACGACGAAGTCTATCGCAGCGAGCCTGAAAAGTTAAAAGCGATTGTGCGCGAGATTGAAGCGGCGAGCCAAAAGATGCAGCCGATGCTGGTCGGCACAACATCGATTGAAAAATCAGAACAGCTTGCTGAATTTCTTATCTCGCAGGGCTATAAGCAAATCGACTTTTCCGAAGCTTCTGCTTTGCAGAAACTTTATGTCGGTGCGCGCGCTGGCAAGCCATCGAAACTTTTTGCCGTTTTGAACGCACGCTTCCACGAGCAAGAAGCCTATATTGTTGCAGAAGCTGGTGTGCCGGGCGCGATTACGGTTGCCACCAATATGGCAGGCCGCGGCACCGATATTCAGCTTGGCGGCAATGTTGAAATGCGTGTGGCGCAAGAATGTGGCGCGCTGGAAGGCGAGGCACGCGCGGCGAAAGAAGCGGAAATCCGCGAAGAAGTCGCCAAGTTTAAAGATATGGCCCTTGCGGCAGGCGGCCTCTACATCATCGGCACCGAGCGCCATGAAAGCCGGCGCATCGACAATCAGCTACGTGGTCGCGGTGGTCGCCAAGGTGATCCGGGTCGCTCTAAATTCTTCCTGTCTCTGCAAGATGATCTGATGCGGATTTTCGGCTCAGATCGCATGGATACAATGCTAGTGAAGCTCGGCCTCAAGGAAGATGAGGCGATCATTCATCCGTGGATCAACAAGGCGCTGGAAAAGGCGCAGCAGAAAGTCGAAGCGCGCAATTTCGACACGCGCAAAAACATTCTGAAATATGACAATGTCATGAACGACCAACGTAAGGTCGTCTTTGAGCAGCGCCGCGAAATGATGGCGCAGGACTCGCTTGAAGAAACCATCGGCAATATGCGCGGTAATGCGATTGATGATGTGGTGGCGCGCCACATGCCGCCTGATTCCTATCCGGAAACATGGGCGGTCGCTGATCTGGCTGATGATGTGCGCACACTTTTGAATCTTGAACTTCCGATTGCCGATTGGGCGAAGGAAGAAGGCATTGGCTCTGAGGAAATGGCGGAACGTCTGCATAAAGCTGCAGATGAATCTTATGCCGCACGCATTGAGCGCAATACGCCTGATGTGATGCGCTATGTTGAAAAGCAAGTGTGCTTGCAGGTGCTCGACCATTATTGGCGTGAGCATTTGATCATGCTCGACCATTTGCGCCAGGTCATTGGCTGGCGTGGCTATGCGCAGCGCGATCCGCTCAACGAATATAAGTCGGAAGCTTTCGAACTCTTCAACGGCCTGATCAACCGCTGGCATGAAGTCACCACGCAGCAATTGATGCGTGTTGAAGTGGCGTTTGAACAGCCAGAGCCTCTGCCGAATTTGACGACAAAAGAACCTGTCATCATTCCGGCAGAAGAACTTTCTGCCTATCCTGAGGCTGAAAGCGATACGAAAGCGCGCGATCCGAATGATCCAGAGACATGGGGTCGTGTCAGTCGCAATGAAGCCTGCCCCTGCGGATCAGGTAAAAAATATAAACATTGTCACGGCGCAATTGCTTGAGAAAAGGGCGGCTCTCAGCCGCCCTTAATATTATTATCACGAACGACTTTGCCCCATTCGATCACTTCCTTGGCAAAGAAAGTCGCGAATTCCTGCGGGCCTTGCATCAGCAATTGCATCTGTTGTGTTTCACGCAAGCGCTGGCTCACGATTGGCGAGCTGATCACCTCGCGCAAAGCGTCATAAGTTTGTTTGACGATGGGCTCAGGCGTGCCTTTGGGCGCGAAAATGCCCCACCAAGCTTCGGCCAGAAAATCTGGAAAACCTGCTTCTTTGGTGGTCTGCGCATCGGGCAAAGCTTTTAGCCGCTCTGGGCCCATTTGCATGATGCAGCGCAACGTGCCGGCTTCAATTTGCGGGAGCAATGCGGCGACGGATGCACAGATCAAATCGACATGTCCGCCCATCACATCATTGATCGCGGGACCTGCGCCCTTATAGGGAACATGATCAAGTGGCACATTGGCTTTGCGCCCCAACATGACCATTGCCAAATGGCCGCTGCTGCCGGGCCCTGAAGTGCCATAGGTGACAGGCTTTACTTTGGCGGCCGCGACAACATCGGCAAAATTTTTGAACGGCTTTTGTGGGCTCGTGGCAACAATATAGGGCGCTTTGCCGACCAGCATGACCGGCACGAGATCCGTCTCAATATTGAGCGGCGGCTTATCCAGCAAAGCAGGAATGGTGGAGTGGGAATCAAATGTCGCCATGAGTGTTGTGCCATCGGGCAAGGCTTTAGCGACAGCGGCCGCGCCAATCGCGCCATTGGCGCCCGGGCGGTTTTCAATAATGACCGGCGCATGGAGCTTTTGCTGCAAGCCCTCTTGGATGAGACGCGCCAAAGCATCAACAGAGCCACCAGGCGGAAAAGGCACAATAAAATTGATCTGACGTTGGCTTTGCGCATGGCTCTGGAAAGAGCCCATGCTGAGTATAAGCCCTGTAGTCACGGCACGACGCGTGAGTTTCATGCGGTCCTCCTCTGGTGCGATCTAGTCCATGCCAGACCGTCATGAGAATTTGTTACGCTTGATAAGTGCGACTGGATCGCGCTCACAATTTGGCAATGTAAAGCTGATAGAGAGGCGCCATAATCACGCGCAATTGGCGGATATAAATATTGACGAAAGCATCAATGGCGCTTTTGGGCATGCGCAAAAGATCAGGCCCGCCGGGCAGAGCTTCTGACCAAAGATAATCATCAAAAGCCATGACACCGCCTTTTCGTAAAAGACGAAAAGCCAAGACGGCATCCATCAAGACATCCGGCGCTTGATGCGACCCATCCACATAGATGAAATCGAAATAGCTCTCATATCCGCTGGACAAAAGCTGCGAGAGGACGATCTCTGATCGCTCCTTGTGAAGCTTGAATGTCACTGAATGCAAAGTGGATTTCAGCGCTTTTTGTGTATTCTTCAAAAAGCGTTGTTCAATCTCCGCCATTTTGACATTGGCATATTCGGGCGTGTCCACCCAAGTGTCGATGCAATGAATCTCTGCATCTTTCTGCGCGCCAATGGATTTGATGAGATAGCAGGCGCTCTGGCCCTCAAAACTTCCAATTTCGAGAACACGCTTAGGTTGTAACTGTCCAAGGATCTGATCCCAAATGACACGAGCGCCGAACAACCAGCTATTTGGAAAGTCTGGATCTGTGGAACTGGACATGATGGCCACAATCAAAAAGCAAATGAAAAAGGCATTTCGAGAATTATTTGGGCAATCTACTCCTCATCATGCGCCGCACAATGAAGTGGATCAAAGATTGGCGAGACAGCCCAAAATGAACGCCCGCTGAACAACCAAGCCACGCTCTGTTCAGAATCGACGCGCTAATATCGTCTCCAACATCCCGGAACGGGATCGACGAGGAGACGACACCATGACCAAGATTCGCAGCCTTTTGACGGGTAGCATCACGGCTCTCGCGCTCAGCGCGACCGTTTTAGCGACAGCCACCCCTGCTTCAGCCGATTGGCGCGGTCATCGCCGCAACAATGGTGGTCATGGTGGGGCCATTGCGGCTGGCATTATTGGTGGTCTGGCTCTGGGCGCTTTGGCAGCCGGTGCGGCGCGCGCCAATACCCGCACCTATTATGCGCCCGCCCCGGCCTATGTTCCGAGCTACAGCTATTCCTATGGCGGCTGCTATGACGTCGAAAAGCCCGTCTATAATCGCTGGGGTGAATTTCGCGGCTATCGTTTGGTGACGGTCTGCGACTGAGTTTGATTTCCAGCCCCCTCCTCGAAAGCTGGAAACAGAAAACCCTCCGGGCACCCCTGCGCCCGGAGGGTTTTTGTTTTTTAAAAATATTGAGAGTCTAGTTCCGCGCCGCCAAACCTTGACCCAAAATCGGGGCTGCACCTTGCGCGACGCGCAGGTTATGCGTCGGCATGGTTGAGGCTTGCGGCTTGGCATCCAGCAAAGCGCGCGGACGCGGCACAGGCAGAGGCATGGGTTCTGCAACAGCCGTCACGGCAGGTTCTTTCTTCGTGTCGCCGAAGATCGAGAAGCCGAGCCATTTCTGCATCACGCCAGACTCATTGGATGCCGCTTCAACCGGTTTGGCGGGCTGCGCAGCGGGTTTCGCCGCAGCGGCGCTTACAACAGGTGCAGGTGCTTCCATTTTCGCAATCGTTGTTGCGGAAAGCGGACGGCCTTGCGCATCAAGCGGGATTTCGCGCGGGGCTTCAGCAAGCGCTTCGGGGCGGCTCACTTCCATAATATGCGACATGGCCGGATGTTGACCGCCGTCATTGTAAACAAGCTTGATCGGCGTCACGCCGCGATTCACAAGCTCCGCCACTTTCTGATCATCCGCATGGCGCTTTTGGGCAACAAGAGCCTCCACATTCGGATCGGTTGCCAGCGGCGGGCAGGCCGCATTCACATCCATGCGCTGGCCATTGGCTGCGCCATCAAAGACATAACGACGACCGCAGAAATTCACTTGCGGCTCGCGCTTGGTCACATCAAAGCGATCTGTGCCTTCTTTCAACTGACGCCAATAAGGCATGTTGGAATCAAGACGATGTTTCGCCAGATTTTCAGGTGTCATGCGGAAGGGCATGGATTGCATTTGAATGGCGCGCTGGCCACCTGCAAAAGCTTCACGCGCAATCGCATAAATTTCTTCGATCTGCTCATCGGTCATTGAGAAACAGCCTGCCGATGAACACGCACCATGAACCATAATGCTGCCACCGGTGTAACCCATCGCGCGATCAAGCGTGTTGGGATAGCCGACATTGAATGACAGATAATAAGCGGAATTCGGATTCATCTGGCCGGGTGTGATTGTGTAAAAACCTTCCGGCACTTGGCGATCGCCTTCGCGACGCTTGGGACCAAGCTGACCCGACCAACGGCACATGGGGAACGTCTTAATATGGACGTATTCGCCATTGGCCTTCATTTTCCAAACTTCGAGTTCCGCTTCCTTCTTATAGGCGCGGATGAGAACAGGCGCGTTTTTCGTCGTGCCATTCTTTTCCATGACTGCGAGCGTGTCAGAGGGAATGGGGCGGTAAGCTTTGGCGCCTGTGCGTGTTTCCTGACAACCAGCGAGCACGGCTGCTGCCAAGGCAATGGCCGCAATGCGCGACGCTGGGCGCGCGAAAGAAAGAAACTGCTGGCTGGAACTTACCATCGGGACCGCCCTGAAGAGACGCGACACACATGACCTGCACAAGCAGGCTTTCCTCAAGCCTTACGCCTCTTACGTTACGCCTTGGTTACCATATTGGAAAGATGGGAATTGTGACCCTGCCGCACAAGCCAGCGGGTTAGAGTTTACGCCCCATAGCGAGGAATTTTTCGGCGCGGGCCGCGCGGATCGCATCTGGCGACATGCCTTTGAAATCCTTGAGGGCTTTTTCAATCGCATCGCCCGCACCCTTGATCATGGCGGCGGGATCGCGATGAGCGCCCCCCGGAGGTTCCGGGATAATGCCATCGATAATGCCGAATTTGAGCAGGTCCTGCGCCGTGATCTTCATATTCATGGCCGCATCCTGACGCCGGCCCGAATCGCGCCACAGGATCGAGGCGGAGGCTTCGGGAGAAGCCACCGTATAGATGGAATGTTCCAGCATCATCACGCGATTGGCGGTCGCAATGGCCACAGCGCCGCCCGACCCCCCTTCGCCCACAATCACCGCCACATTGGGCACGCCGAGCGCAAGGCAGGCTTCGGTGGAGCGCGCAATGGCTTCCGCTTGGCCGCGCTCTTCCGCATCAATGCCCGGGAAAGCGCCAGCCGTATCGACCAGTGACACAACTGGCAGACCAAATCGATCCGCCAATTCCATCAAACGCACGGCTTTGCGATAGCCTTCTGGGCGCGTCATGCCGAAATTATGGCGCAGACGACTTTCTGTATCGAAGCCTTTTTCTTGGCCCATAATGCAGATGGATTGTCCGCGAAAACGGCCAAAACCCGCGATGAGCGCTTCATCTTCGCCAAATTTGCGATCCCCGGCCAGCGGCGTGAATTCTTCCACCATGCCGGCAATATAATCAGCAAAATGGGGGCGATTTTGATGACGTGCGACCTGCGTCTTCTGCCAAGGCGTGAGCGTGGCATAAAGATCGATCAAAGTTTTTGACGCGCGCGTTTCAAGTTTTTTCAGCTCTTCGCCAATGGCGCCCGATGCATCGGTGTTCAAACCGCGCAACTCGTCGATCTTGGCCTCGAGTTCAGCCACGGGTTTTTCGAAATCGAGGTAAGACCGCATGCTCATCGCGTGTTGCTGGGCCTTGAAAGGCCGGGAGCCGGCTCAAGGGCGCCGGAGGTCGGCGGAACCTGTCGATTTCACCCGGCGAAGTCAAGCAAAACAGGGCCTAGCGGCGCGACAACGGGTGCAGATCGCGCACCATCGCCTTGGTCCGCTCATCCAACACATGGGTGTAGATTTGGGTCGTGGAAACATCGGCATGGCCCAAGAGCTCCTGCACAACCCTCAGATCCGCCCCATTCTGGAGGAGATGGCTAGCAAAAGCATGGCGCAGCACATGCGGGCTCACCAAATCAGCCCGCAAGCCCGCCGCCCCCGCCAAAACCTTGAGCTCGCGTGCAAAAACCTGCCGAGGCAGGTGCCCGCTCTCACTCTCGGCCGGGAAAAGCCACGGCGTATTCGACAGGCCCGGCCGCAATTCCCCCAAAAGGGCGAGCCAAGCCCTCATGGCGGCCAAAGCGGGCTCGGAGAGAGGCACGAGGCGCTCGCGCCCCCCCTTCCCCCGAATCGTCAGCATCGGATCCTTGGCCCGAGCAGCACTTCGGGGCAATGCCACGAGCTCTGACACACGCAGGCCCGTGGCATAGAGAATTTCGAGCAAAGCCGTCAGGCGGGCGGCCTGCAGCCGCTCAGAAGCCGGGCGCGTGCCATCCTCAATCCCCTCTCGTGCAAGGCTCAGCAAGCGATCAACCTCAGCCACCGACAGAATTTTGGGCAGCGGGCGGCCCCGGCGCGGGCCTTCAATCACGGCAGCCGGATCTTCGGGGCGACGGCCTTCCACATAGAGAAAGCGATGGAATTGCCGCACACAAGACAAGCGTCGCGCGGTGGATGTTGCTTTAAAACCGCGCGCGGCCAAATCATCCAACCAAGCGCGCACAGAAGCCGTGGTGGCGGTCATGGGCTCTTCACCGCGACCTGTCAGAAAATCGCAATAATCAGCCAGATCTCGCTCATAAGCCTCAAGCGTATTGCGCGCCGCCCCACGCTCTGCCGCGATCATATCGAGGAAGAGACGGGCCAGCCGATCCGTCAAAATGAATGCGCTATCCATTGTCACGCGTGCATCAACTCCGGGCCTGATCAAACAGCCCCTTTATCGCCTTGCCCCACCAGCCAAGCCGAAAGAGCCAGACCGTTTCAAGCCATTCTTGGCGGGTGAGAGCTTAAATTGGCGTTCACGCCATGCTAGGAGGGGCCATGACCTCTTCACCTTCCACCCAGACGGAGACCCTGCACCCCGCGCCCCAGCGTCGTGATGCGCGTGCAGCCAGCCTCGTCCGTCGTCTCAATGGCCGTTCCATCGTGCTGGTTGGCATTATGGGCTCTGGCAAAACTTCGGTCGGGCGCCGATTGGCGGCGCGCCTCGGCCTCGACTTTGTCGATGCAGATGCGGCAATTGAAACCGCCGCGCGCATGACCATTGCGGAAATTTTCAAACGCCACGGCGAGACTTTTTTCCGCGATCGCGAACATCATGTGATTGCGCGCCTGATCACCGAAGGCCAGAAAGTTTTGGCAACAGGTGGTGGTGCTTTCATGCGCGAAGATACGCGCAAGAAAATTGGTGAAAGCGGTCTCTCAATCTGGCTCAAAGCCGATCATGACGTTCTGATGCGCCGGGTGCGCAAGCGCTCCAATCGTCCGTTGCTGCATACGGACGATCCAGAAGCGACAATGCAAAAGCTGATTGACGAGCGTTATCCTGTTTACGCGCTTGCCAATTACACAATTCATTCGGGCGATGGCCCGCATGATCTCGTTGTCGAACATATTATGGAAGAATTGGAACGCACGCTGCCGGCCGATCCCGGCACGACACAAGCGGCCGCGCCCTCTCCCTCAGCTCTTGCGACACCGCTGCCAGTTAAAACCGTACCTGTCGAATTGGGCGCACGGCGCTATGATATTCTCATTGGTCCCCATCTCGTCGAAGAAGCAGGCCAATATATTGCAAAACTCTTTCCGGGTTCTGCTTGCACCGTCGTCACAGATCGCCATGTGGCTGAGCGCCATCTGCCCTCACTCGAAGCAGGCCTTGATGGCGCACATATTCGTCACACACGCTGCATTGTTGAGCCGGGTGAAGCGTCAAAATCCTACGAAGTCTTTTCGCAGGTCTGCGATTCCATCATTGAAGCGCGTATGGAACGGCGCGATCTCGTCATTGCTTTGGGCGGTGGTGTGATTGGTGATCTGGCAGGCTTTGCCGCAGCCAGCGTGCGCCGCGGCATGCGCTTTGTGCAAATTCCAACAACGCTGCTCTCCCAAGTCGACTCGTCAGTCGGTGGCAAGACAGGCATCAATTCAAAGCACGGTAAGAATCTGGTCGGTGCTTTCCATCAGCCATCTCTTGTGCTGGCGGATACGGGCGCGCTTGCGACATTGCCGACGCGTGAATTTCGTGCAGGCTATGCGGAAGTCGCCAAATATGGATTGATTGACAATCCTGATTTCTTCCACTGGCTTGAACAAAATTGGCGCGGCGTTTTTGGGGCTGGCCCCGAATTGGTCCATGCCATTGCGACAAGCTGCGCCTCAAAAGCTTCTGTCGTCATTCGCGATGAAACAGAGCAAGGCGATCGCGCTTTGCTCAATCTTGGTCATACATTCGGCCATGCGCTGGAAGCGCTCACCCATTTTAATGGTGCGCGCCTTGTTCATGGTGAAGGAGTTGCGATTGGCATGGCCTGCGCCTTCCGCTTCTCACACAGGCTTGGCATTTGCCCGCGCGAAGATATGGAACGCGCAGTGGCGCATTTAGCTGCCGTTGGCCTGCCCACCAAAATTCAATCCGTGCAAGGCTGGAACCACAGCGCGCAAGAGATTTTGAATTCCATGTATCAGGATAAGAAGGTTGAGCGCGGTGCGCTGACATTCATTCTGGCCAAGGGCATTGGCAAAAGCTTCGTCGCGAAAAATATTCGCGGCGAAGATGTTTTGGCCTTTCTGGAAGAAGATCTCGCCCATTAAGCGGGCTGCGGTGCGCTCTCAGCCATAAATTGCGCGCGCGCCAATTCCGCAAAGCGCCCACCTTGCGCAACGAGTGCGTCAAATGTGCCGCTTTCAACAATGCGGCCAGAATCAAAGACCAAAATACGCGTGGCATTGCGCACAGTTGCCAAACGATGCGCGATCACAAAGGTCGTGCGTCCGGCTGTTGCGGCATCCAGCGCCATCTGCAATTGCCGCTCGGTCGTTGCATCAAGCGCGCTGGTCGCCTCGTCAAAAATCATGATCGGCGGATCTTTCAACAAAGCACGCGCAATAGAAATGCGCTGACGCTCACCGCCTGACAGAGAGCGACCACGCTCGCCCACCATCGTGTCCAAACCATCGCTTTGGCGAGAAATAAATTCTGCTGCCTGCGCACGCTCCAATGCAAGCTTCACCTCTTGCTGATCGGCATCCGGCTTGCCAACGCGCAAATTCTCTTCAATGGAACGGGCAAAAAGCATGGGCTCTTGAAACACGACCCCAATATTGGCGCGCAGTGAGACCAGCGTCATATCGCGAATGTCGATGCCATCAATCTTCACCGCGCCTTGTTGCGGATCAAAAACACGATGCAAGAGGCTGAGCGTGGTTGATTTGCCAGAACCTGTTGCGCCAACCAAAGCAATGGTTTCGCCGGGCTCCACAATGAAGGAGACATCTGACACAGCCGTGCGACGCCCATCATAAGTGAAGCTGACATTTTCAAAGGTCACGCGCCCGCGCAATTTACCAACATCTTGCGCGCCCGCGCGATCATGCACAACAGGCTTGGTATCGAGCACGTCAAAAAACTCGTTGAGCTTTGGCACCAGCAGAAATGTCCAATTGG